>CANBTK010000530.1 GCA_947372365.1 Flavipsychrobacter stenotrophus
ATATTGCAGCGGGGCTTATATCACCAAACTGGTGAGTAGCGGAGCCTCGATCAGCATGACAGAACGTGGTGATCCGTATGAAAATGCAATCGCGGAACGGATAAATGGAGTGCTTAAGTCTGAATTTTTACTGAATAAAACCTTTAAAAATATTGAGGAAGCCCGTGAAAATGTGAATAAATCTATTGGAATTTACAACAGCCAAAGGCCACACGGTAGCTGTAATTACCTCACGCCCGACCAGGCTCACCAAAAAGAAGGGTTATTACCGTCAAAATGGAGAACAAAAAATGAAGAAGCTATTGTTGTGTAAAGGTTTTCTAAGGCATACATCCGAATGCGTAAAACAGAAATACCAGCCACCCTGAGGCAACTGGCACTGCAACGCCTACGCTATCGGAACAAGTTATTCCTTCTAAAGTTGCTCCTCAGCAGAGCTTTAGTCCGCTTCACTTGATAAACCAAAAATAAGCTTTATGTTTGACGTGTCAACCGATATCAGGATTAAGAAATAGCCCTGTAAACCAAAATCAGGATTAAGAATATCCGGTGTAAACCGGAATCAGGATTAACAGAAACTGGTGTAAACTAAAACCAGGATTATCTCATCAAGGTGTAAACCTATTTCAGGACGAGTCAACACGAAAATACTTAATCCTAAATTCAGTTGACACCCTTTTTTCTTAGTCCTGCTTTTGGTTGTCAGTTTATTAATTTATTGATATTACCTTCACCGCGCTGGGTGAAGCGGACGGTGGCTCTGCTGAGGAGCAACCACCGAAGGAATAATCCAGTTCGGTAAGCGTAAGCAAACAATACCGGCCTGCCTATGGTGGCCGGTATTGTTGTTTGGTGCGTACGCATCCGACTGAATGCCTTAAAAACCTACACGGGTTGTGCATCATTTTTCTTCCATTTACTCTTTAGTTTGCCTGTTATCCTGTGTGCTTCGTCTGGTGTGAGGTAGTCACAACTGGCATGTGGGCGCATTGAATTGTAAGTATTAATGCCTTTTATTACAGCTTCCTGAGCCAATTCAAAGCATTTGTAGGACTGATTTAGTGCAAATTCTCCTTTTAAAATACCATTGACGCGCTCTGCTATTGCATTTTCGTAGGGGTCTCCATTCTCGGTCATGCTGATGGAAATTGCGTCCAGCGTCAATAAGTCAATATAGTCTTTGCTGCAATACTGAAGCCCTCTGTCTGAATGATGTATCAGGCGGTTACCGCCTCTATCTGAAAGCCCGTTTGTAGCCATTTTAAGGGCCTTTATCGTCCCATCCCGCCGGAGGTTCTCCCACAGGCAGTAACCGACTATTTTGTGTGAATAAGCATCGGTAATCAGGCTAAGGTAACAGAACTTATTAATCAGCGATATGTAGGTAATATCCGACACCCACAGTTGGTTTGGCCGAAGCAGCTCCATATGCTTAATTAAATTGGGATACTTATAAAACGGGTGATTGGAATCGGTCGTAATAGGCAGGCGTTTTTTGCGTATCCGTACCAGTAACCCAAAGGTGTCAAGTATAGAAAAGAACTTGTCCCGCCCTATATCAATTCCATGTTCCATCAATGGAGTATTGAGCAGAAAAAACAGCTTTCTCCCACCAAGACGAGGCATTTCTTTCCGTATTTCGTTCACCATTTTGATGATTATTACTTGTTCTAAAGCCTGTCCGGCTTTGATTTTAAGATGCTTATAATAAGCTTGACGGCTATAACCAAGTGCATAACATATTGCCTGGGAGCATTCCCCGGGATACAACTGCTTTACTCTCTGGATGACTTGGTGCCAGGTTTTTTTCGAATTTCAATTTGAAGGGTTTGCTCTGCCACATCAATCATCGTTTCCAGGCATATTATCTTCAATTTGGCAAGCTTTAGCTCCTCTTCAAGCCCTTCATTGCGTTGCGGCACCGAGTGGTCAGTAACAGTAAATTCAGGCTCTTTATCCGATGGCTCCATTGCAGTGGAAGGTAACAATTGTTCCTGGTCTTCCTTGTACCATTTCTCCCAGCGTACAAGTGTTGAATGGCCTCCGAGATTGTATTTTTTGAAAAGATCCCTTCTTGTGATCGTACCGGAATATAGCTCTTGAATAACTTTCCTTTTCAAAGAAGCCTCATATTTATAAGGCGAACCTATTTTACTCTTTTTGATATTTTTTTCCATTAACACGCTTTTTGCGTGTCAACCTATATCAGGACAAGACATAAAAAAGCAGCTTTACGGTATATAAAGCTGCCTTTTATTTCGTGTTTTATTGTTTACTCGCTGAGGATTGCCATAAATTCTTTTCCTGTACTGAATTTTATGGATTTAGATGCTTTGATTTTAAGCGTTGCACCTGTTTTAGGGTTGCGCCCGTTACGAGCGGCCCTTTTGGTTACAGAAAACGTACCAAAATCTTTTATCGTAACCCTGTTCCCCTTTTTGAGTTCCGAAATTACGGTGCTGGCGAAGGAATCAATTACTTTATTGGCTTTGTATTGGGTAAGCCCGGCAGTTTCAGCAATCTGCCCTGTCAGTTCTGCTTTGTTCATTTTTAGGTATTTGCCGTTAAGAAAAAGGTGATACAGGCGACAAATGAAAAACAAAGGCTTTAGCTAGAAAGCATAAGCCCCGTTTTATGCATAAACAAAATCAATAGTTACTCTTTACAAAGCCGTTTTACCACCTTTTCACCCGTAGCCACATCAACTACATGAACTACATAAATGCCTTTGGGCAATGCGGAGATATCAACGGCCTGCTTATCGGTAAGCGCAGTAGTACGTAAAACAACCCTGCCCGTCAAATCATAAAAAGCAACCGAGCAATTGGCGGCATTTTCTATGGTTAGCGAACCATTGCTAGGGTTGGGGTAAAGCAATAGGCGGCCTTCGGCAGATAAAGGGCTTACCCCTACCTTCCAAACCGTAATTGTTACCGTATCATACTTAGTAACCCCGCAAAGTTTCTGTTCTAAAACATAGGTAGTAGTGATAGAAGGGTGAACCGATAAGCCACTGCCACTATCTATGGCTACAGAGCTACCCAGCACATACCATTTGTAGGGTAGCAACTGCTCATG
>CANBTK010000531.1 GCA_947372365.1 Flavipsychrobacter stenotrophus
GTTTGCGTTCATTTTTATTTGGTTTTATTTAATTAATAACAATTGTGCTTGTAAGTAGTAAAATTACTCGATTAATGTATTTATAAAATTATCTTTCTGTAAACTGGCCTTCCCGCCGCCAATTGCCTCATAACTCCGAATGCAGTACAAATGTAGGGGCAATTTCCGGTGCTGGCCGAGTGCAAATACGCCAACTTAAAGGGCTGGATGCGCCAAATATTATGCTTAGCTTTACAAGATATTTAATAATAATAACAGGCAGCATCATGAAACATATTTCTATTCTTGTGCCAGAGGGCGACTATGTATTAAGTACAGTAATTGGGGCCTACAAAGCCTTTAACAGCGCTAACGAATACCTGGAGCAAAAAGGGCTGCCCCATAAGTTTAAAATACAGCTCGTTGGGCTTACCAGGGAGTCGGAGATCTACGGAGGGTTGTTTGCTGTGCGGCCAGAGGTTATGGTGGCTGACGTTGCCAAAACTGACTTTATTATTATACCCGCAAGCAAGCCACAATCTATACCCCTGAATACCGCCTTTATACCCTGGATAGTAAAGCAGCATGCCCAGGGTGCCGAAGTCGCCAGCCTTTGTGTAGGCGCGTTCCTGCTGGCGTCAACAGGCCTGCTCAATGGCAGGGAGTGCTCCACGCATTGGATAGCAGCCGATGCCTTCAGGCAAATGTTCCCTGAGGTAAACCTGGTGCCCGAAAAAATCATTACTGACGAACAAGGGGTCTATACCAGTGGCGGCGCTTTTTCGTTCCTGAACCTGGTGCTGTATATAATAGAAAAGCAGGCGGGGCGCGAGGTAGCCATTTACCTGTCTAAGCTGCTGGAGATAGAAATAGAGCGCGACAGCCAGTCGCCATTCAGCATTTTTGAGGGGCA
Source organism: Flavipsychrobacter stenotrophus (assembly GCA_947372365.1). Classification (GTDB taxonomy): domain Bacteria; phylum Bacteroidota; class Bacteroidia; order Chitinophagales; family Chitinophagaceae; genus Flavipsychrobacter; species Flavipsychrobacter stenotropha_D. The sequence goes on from CANBTK010000531.1 coordinate 893, forward strand.
GAAAGGGCATGAAGATGAACCAATAAGGAAGGCACAATCTTACATTGAAACCAACTACGGCGAAAAACTCTCGGTGAATATGCTGGCGGGGCTGTTTGCCATAAGCCGGAGGAACTTTGAGCGGCGCTTTAAAAAAGCAACAGCGAACACACCCATTGAATACCTGCAGCGTGTAAAAATAGAGGCGGCAAAAAAGAGCCTGGAAGCCGGCAGCGATAATATTAATGAAGTAATGTATGCCGTAGGTTATACCGATAGCAAGGCGTTCCGCACTACCTTTAAGAAAATAACAGGGCTTTCGCCTATTGACTACCGTAAAAAATATAACCGTGGCCTGGCTGTGTAACTTAGTGAAGATGGCACCTAACATTTCGTTGCCCCCCTTTATGCTTTCCTTAACCAACTACGGCACACAATTAGCACTACCTATTATATGCACCTAAAAACACTGGCAGCGGCCCTTTTCATTTTAGCCACATTTTGTTTTGCCCCGGCACCATTGTACGCCCAGAAGAAGGCGCAGCAGGGCAACCAGCAAATTACCGACGAAATATTCCGCCTTGTAAACAAGCACAGGGAGGGCAAGGGGCTGAAGCCCCTGCGGCAAAATGCCATAATTGCCAAAGTGGCGGAAGGGCATAGCCGCAATATGGCAGGTAAATCGGTAGCTTTTGGCCACGATGGCTTTGAGGGAAGGGTTGCTAAAATAGAAAAACAATTAAAGCCAGCGATGGCATCGGCCGAAAATGTAGCCTTCAGTACCCGCGATGCCAAAGGCGTGGTAGATATGTGGCTGCACAGCAAGGGCCACAGGGAAAATATAGAGGGCGGCTATTCGTTAACCGGCATTGGCATGGCTAAGGGTGCCGATGGCCAATACTATTATACTCAGATATTTATTAAAGATTAGGGTGGGCTTAATTAACAAATGTTATTCATTATAACCCGTACCTTTGTTCCATTGTTTAAACCAAAAACCAATCTATAGCGCATGAAAAAACTACTGGTTTGTTTAGGGTTGTATTTGTCCATTGCCTTGCCATACAAGGCTGTATCTGCCGATGAAACCAAGCCAGCGGTTGACGAAGCCAGGGTGGAAGCTTTCATCAATAAAGTGTACAAGGGCCTTGATTTTACCGGCCACGACCGCCTTTCTTACTTTGTGTTCGAAAAGGCGTACCGCGGCTACCTTAACCTGCGCAATGCGGGGAAGTTGAACACCGACAAAGAAATACTTTCAGTTTGCGATTTTAACCTGCCTTCTACCGAAGACCGCCTTTGGATTATTGACCTGGCTACGGGCAAGGTGCTGTTTAATACCTATGTGGCCCATGGGCAGGGGTCAGGCGAAGATTGTGCCGAATCGTTCTCTAACAACTTCAATTCGCACCAGAGCAGCCTCGGTTTTTATGTAACTACCGATACCTACTGCGGTGAGCATGGCATTTCGCTGCGCCTGCTGGGCGTAGACCAGGGCTTTAACGATGCCGCACTTGACAGGGGCATTGTGGTGCATGGCGCTGATTATGTAAGCGACAAATTCATAAGCGGCACTGAAAGGCTGGGGCGCAGCTGGGGCTGCCCTGCTGTACCAGACCAACTGAAGCTGCCTATTATTAACGCTATAGAAGGCGGCACCTGCCTCTTTATCTTCCATAACGATAATAAGTACCAGAAAACAGCTTACTGGCTGAATAAGAAAATAGACCACCTGCCTGAAATGAGCATGTATGATGCCATTGCAATGCCACATGCCAAGCCAAAATGTACTAAGTACGTTATTGAGTATATGCATGGCAATAGGGTAGATAGTGTAAAAACAATACCTGCTGCTGAATAGCATAGCCTGCATTACCAACAGTAACAAACCGTCAACAACATACAAAAGCCGCTTCAGGATTGCTCCCGAAGCGGCCTTTCAATTATTTGTACATTTTTACTGCTTAATAACTATAGGGTTTATTGTTTTACTACGTTTATTGTTTTTACAGCGCCACCGTTGGTTATAGATACCGCATACATGCCGGTTGACCAGTTGCTGGTATTCATAGCAAGGGTATTGGCTTCTGTTGTTGCTGTTGCAACTAACTGGCCGTTCAGGTTAAATACAGCAACGGTGTAAGTGCCAGCCGCATTAGCGCCAAAATCAAGCGTAAGGGTAGCTGCTACCGGGTTAGGGAAGGCT
>CANBTK010000532.1 GCA_947372365.1 Flavipsychrobacter stenotrophus
CAGTCAGCGATTGGCAGTTTACAGTCGCCCGTCTGATCAATACAAACTTGTTTGTTTCAGTTGTCATATCAACTGCAAGCTACCAACAAAAACTGTGGACTGCTAACTGCCGATTGCCAACTGTAAAATTATTCTGCTGCCGGGGCATCAGCCGCTGGGGCTTCTGCTGCTGGCGCTTCTGGAGCCGCTTCTGTAGCGGTGCCGTCTGCCTTGCTTTCGTGGTGGTGCAACAATGCAGCCAATACGCGTTTTGCAGGAGACTGGAGTAAGCCGATAACTTCGCCGATAAGCTCGTTCTTGGTCTTAATCTTGGTAAGGTTAACCAGTTCGTTATCGCCTGTGAATACATCAGAGCCTATTAAGGCAGCCTTAAGTACTGGCTTATCTTTTGAGCTACCGTCTTTACGGAAAGAAGAAAGGATAAGGGCTGGTTCTTTTGGCGATTCAGAGAACATAAGTGCAGTTACACCATGTAATGAATCATAAACGCCTGCATATTTCTCATCGTTAAAGCTCTCAAGGGCTTTCTTGATGAGGGTATTCTTTGCTACCTTCAGTTCTACTTGTTTTTCAAAGCAGAGACGGCGCAGCTTGCTCACCTGTGCTACCGTTAATGATTCGGTATTGGTGATATAAAAGTTATCGTACTGAGAGAATTTTTCCTTCAGTGCAACTATAACGTCATTTTTTTGAGCTGGAGTCATTTTTTAAAATTTGGCAATTTGACAATTCGGCAATTTGATAATGTTACTGCCGCTGTGTACAAATCGGTTAATTAAATTTTCTTACTGCCATTCGCTAATTGTCGAATTGGCTAATTGTCGAATTGTATTAGCCTACTGATTTTGTATCAATAGAAAGGCCTGGGCTCATCGTTGCCGCCATGCTGATACCTTTTAAGTAAGTACCCTTTGCAGTAGCTGGCTTCATACGTACAAGCGTATTGATCAGTTCCTGTGCATTTTCAGCAATTTTCTCAGGGGCGAAAGATACACGGCCAATAGACGCGTGGATGATACCCGCTTTATCTATTTTGAACGCAATCTTACCACCTTTAACCTCGTTAACAGCATTAGCTACATCGTTAGTAACAGTACCTGTCTTAGGGTTAGGCATAAGGTTACGTGGGCCTAATATTTTACCCAGTTTACCTATTTTAGGCATTACTGATGGGGTAGCAACTACTACGTCAACATCTGTCCAGCCGCTTTCTATTTTCTGTACAAATTCGTCCAAACCTACGAAATCAGCGCCAGCAGCCCTTGCTTCAGCTTCTTTATCAGGAGTACAAAGAACTAATACACGCTTAGTTTTACCTGTACCGTGTGGCAGGCTAACTGTACCGCGTATTGCCTGGTCAGCCTTCTTAGGGTCTACACCAAGGCGTATATGTACATCAACCGAGCTATCAAACTTGGTTAAGTTTATTGACTTAACCATTGCAGAAGCTTCGGTAAGTGAATATTGTTTTGTTTTATCTAGTTTAGCTTCTATTGCTTTTCTTTTCTTTGTGATTGCCATTGCATCAAAAATTTTAGTAAGGTGGATAATTAAGCCCAGGGAGCCTTGCCTTCAACGGTGAAACCCATGCTACGTGCAGTACCGGCAACCATTTTCATAGCGCTTTCCAATGTGAAGCAATTTAAATCGGGCATTTTGTCTTTGGCGATTTCTTCAACCTGCGCCCATGTTACCTTACCAACTTTTTGCCTGTTTGGCTCTTTAGAACCGTGTGGCTGCTTGGCAAGTTCCATTAACTGCACTGCAGCTGGTGGGGTTTTGATTACAAACTCGAAAGATTTGTCTGTGAAAACGGTAAGTGTTACCGGAAGGATTTTACCTACTTTGTCCTGAGTACGAGCGTTGAACTGCTTGCAGAACTCCATAATGTTGACGCCTTTAGAGCCGAGCGCCGGGCCGATTGGGGGAGCTGGATTCGCTGCGCCGCCCTTTACCTGTAGCTTTACAAAGCCACTGATTTCTTTAGCCATTTTTAATTTTTTGGTGTTAACGAATTGATTTACGGTTGCCCGTTACAACTCTTCCAAATGCAACCTTGTTAAAAGAGCAATATGAGAATTGGAGTGCAAATGTATGAATATAATTAATTCAAAATGCAAATGAGGAAAAATATTTTTTTTGGAATGGGCGGCATATACATTGTTACGCTACAAATCTACTTTTTTAAAATTAAACTTGGCTAACTTTGGATTGCACGCAAATTGAAGTTTCTGTTACACAATTAGCTTTATGATATTTATACTGATATTGAATGTTTTGTCTTTTTATTTTGCCAAAACTTTCGGCGCATTTCTGAAAAAGAGAAATATTGTTTTACCAAGCGACAAATATGTTATTGGCGCGGCGCTCATTTTACTTTGTTTATTTTTTTCACTGATTGGCCTCAATTGCCTTTTGCATACTTATTTAGTTGGTAAGTATAGTGATGTGATTTTCTATGTGTGCTCGTTTCTGCTTCTTGACGTGCTGATAATTGTCATTAAACCCGTAGGGATGAATAAAACAACCAGTATTGTATTGAGTAGCTATGTAGTTTTACGACACGCGGCGGGTTTAATCCTATTTGGCACAATGCTGTTGTTTATTTGCGTATTCTGGACTGTTGTTCTACCAATACGTTATGACGTTGTCATGCATAGGATAATCGACAGATCTGGCGATATCAATGTTTTTGATAACTATTATGTAGTCTTTTCTATTCCATTCCACCAAAGAATGAACCAGGTAGCAATATATAAAAGGCATCTGTTCCTGTTTAAAACGTTGGAAACGGAGCATGAGTTAAAACAGGGTTTTGTATTAAGTGAGGTAGATGATGATTCTAAAAAATATAAATATAGCCGAAGGTGGGATGATACTATGTTTATTGGATGTTATAAGTTGTTTTATGAAGAACGCATAGAGGTAAAAGATGTTCATACTTATACAACAAGCAGGGTGGTAGTTTATCCGATGGATATGCCTGCAATGGCTATTGCAAAACGGCAGGCAGGAATGTTAATTGTAAGAGAACATGGAAAATATTGTTTTTCAGAAGGACCAGTTGAGC
>CANBTK010000533.1 GCA_947372365.1 Flavipsychrobacter stenotrophus
GGCGGTTTGGAATTTGAATTTTGAAAATTGGGATTTGCCGGCCTTATTCTTTGTTTATCCGTATTTCCTTTATCACATAACTGTTGTCCTTCTGGCGCATCAGTATGTAGATATTGTACTTGCCGTTGGGGGTGTTAAAATCGGCAATAGTAAATTTTGAGGTATTGTTGGGCATGCCGCTGTTCATAACGCTGAAATCGCGGGGCGGGTTTTTACTGAAAAAGTCGTTAAGTACCAGCTGTGCCTGGTTTTGGCTGTAGTTCGATTGCTTATTGTTGATAGTAATAGGTACAAAATTGTCCAGGTATTTGCCTACTTCCCCTATACGGTTATACCTCACTGCATTAATAACATCATCCATCTGCTTATTGGCCTGGGCGAATGCCGTAGATAGGATAAATATGCTACAGGTAAATAAAATAAACCTTTTTAATAAGTTGTTCATCGGGATAATGCACCTTTCATTTGAAGCCACATAGTGGTATAATCAAAAAGCAAGCCAAATATACAAACTCTGACTAATAAAATGTTATAATAGCAGGCTATAAGCAGGGAGCCAATATACATAAGTAAAAATACGGCACATATCCAAGTTCCGGGGCTGCCATCAGGTGGTAATGTTATCCACAAATGTGCATTTTTAGGCTTTCTTTGGGGCTTAAAACCGCTTTGTTTAGTTGTTAAAACCATATAATTAAGCTACATTTGTAAAGTTAAAAAGGTCTGTTTTGCTAAGCAGATTTATGTTATATGTCTATGTATAGCATTTAAAAAAATTATCGGAATTTTCACTTCGGTTACAGAACAAAATGAGCACAGAAAACGAAATTTTAAAAGCTCCTGTTGAATATGGGGCAGACAGTATTACGGTATTAGAGGGTTTGGAAGCAGTGCGTATGCGCCCGGCAATGTACATAGGCGATATTGGCATGAAAGGGCTGCACCACCTTGTTTATGAAGTAGTTGATAACTCTATTGACGAGGCTTTGGCAGGTTATTGTAAGAACATTACCGTTACTATTCACGAAGATAATTCGATAAGCGTTCAGGATGATGGCCGTGGTATCCCTACAGGTATCAATACAAAGGAAGGCCGTTCTGCCCTGGAGGTTGTAATGACAGTACTGCATGCCGGCGGTAAATTTGACAAAGACAGCTACAAGGTTTCAGGTGGTTTGCATGGTGTGGGTGTAAGTTGCGTGAACGCGCTCAGCGAACACCTGCATACAATAGTTTGGAGGGAAGGAAAAACCTTCGAGCAGGAGTACAAGATGGGCATACCACAGTACCCTGTAAGGGAAACAGGGGAACCATCAAGCCATACAGGTACGCTACAGCATTTTAAACCAGATAGCACCATATTTAAAGATACCGTTTACCACAGGGATATACTGGCGGCACGCCTTCGTGAGCTGTCGTTCCTGAATAAGGGCATCCGCATTATCATGATAGATAAGCGCGAAATGACCGAAGACGGCCAGTTGCCTACTGAAACGTTTTACAGCGAAGGTGGTATTGTGGAATTCGTTCAGTTGCTGGATAGCAATGCCAAGCGCATACAGTTACTTTCAAGGCCAATTTTCGTGGAGACACACGACAAGGAATCGAATGTAGCTGTTGATGTGGCGCTTTGCTATAACTCATCTTATCACGAGCATATCTTTTCTTACGTAAATAATATCAATACCATTGAAGGCGGTACGCACGTAGCGGGTTTCCGCAGGGCTATTACCCGCGTGTTCAAGGCGTATGGCGATAAGAACAAATTATTTGAACGTGCTAAAGTTGAGATTACAGGTGATGACTTCCGCGAGGGGTTAAGCGCTATCATATCGGTAAAAGTACCGGAACCACAGTTTGAAGGCCAGACCAAAACAAAATTGGGCAACAATGATGTAATGGGTGTGGTAGATGTATGTGTGAGCCGCGTACTGGAAGCATTCCTGGAAGAAAACCCTAAGGATGCCAAAATGATTATTGACAAGGTGATACTGGCTGCGCAGGCAAGGGCAGCAGCACGTAAAGCCCGCGAAATGGTGCAGCGCAAGAGCGTACTTACCGGTGGCGGTATGCCTGGCAAACTGGCCGATTGCTCTGATAAAGATCCGTTCAACTGCGAACTATACCTTGTGGAAGGGGATTCGGCCGGTGGTACTGCAAAGCAGGGCCGCGACCGCCACTTTCAGGCTATACTGCCGTTAAGAGGTAAAATACTTAACGTAGAAAAAGCACAGGAACACAAAATATACGAGAACGAGGAAATCAGGAATATGTTTACTGCCCTTGGCGTAAGCATAGGCACTCCTGAAGACCCTAAGCAGCTGAACCTTACCAAACTGCGCTACCACAAAATCATCATCATGACCGATGCCGATGTGGATGGTTCGCACATTGCTACATTGATACTTACTTTCTTCTACCGTTATATGGAAGACCTGGTGAAGCAGGGTTTTGTGTACCTGGCTCAGCCGCCGCTATACCTTGTAAAGAAGGGCAAAGAGCAGCACTATGCATGGGATGATGAAGACAGGAAGATGTGGACAGATAAAATGGCTAATGGCAAAGAAGACAGTGTAAGCATACAGCGCTATAAAGGCCTTGGTGAGATGAACGCTGAGCAATTGTGGGACACTACCATGAACCCTGCAACCCGTTCGCTGAAGCAAATAACAATTGATAGCAGTACTGCCGCTGACGCAACGTTCTCCATGCTAATGGGCGAAGACGTGCCGCCACGCCGCGACTTCATAGAAAAGCACGCGAAGTTTGCACGTATTGATGTGTAAGCCAGCAATAAATATTTATCAAAAAGGGCATCCACAGGGGTGCCTTTTTTGTTTTTTGGAAAGCGGCAGTTGCAAAAAAATAGTTAAAGCCGCCTAAAACAAATCCGAGCAACCCAATGCTTCGTTTATATAAACACAAACGCAACAATCTATGAAAAGCACAAACTTAATTGTATCGGTACTCCTATTGCTAATGGGTGTAAGCTGCTCTAATGCACAACAGCAGCAACCGGGTAAAAACAACCCTTATTATTCGCACACCAGCACCAGCAAACTGAATGTA
>CANBTK010000534.1 GCA_947372365.1 Flavipsychrobacter stenotrophus
AAAGAATCAGTTTACGTGCCGCAAAATTATGTTGATAATAAAATATTAGAACGTATACCGTTTTCATTTCAAAACGTTGGGTACACCAAAAATCAGGCCCCCTTCTGGTTCAGGGCTACGGTACACCCCATTTTTAACAACGGTAACGAAATAAATGGCCGCTTCAGCATATTAGAAGACATTTCAGAAATCAAATCGCGGGATATAGAGCTACTGGAAAGCAGGAAGCTTTGGCAATTCGCGCTGGAAGAAGCCGGGCACGGCGTTTGGGCGATAGATTTAGAGAACCAGTGGTTTCAGTTTTCGGCTCAATACAAAAAACTGCTAGGCTACAACCCTGACGAAGCCTTTACATCCGCCGATTGGTATGCTGCCATACACCCAGATGACTATAATTACTTCAGGAGCTCCATCTTCCCAAAACTAAACGTTAATGCACCGAAATTTGAACATGAGCACCGGCTTAGGTGCAAAAACGGGGAATACGGCTACTTTGTAACAAAGGGATCGGTTGCTGAATGGGATAGCAATGGGAAACCCCAGAAAACGGTGGGTACCCTTTCCGATATTAGTGAATTTAAGCGCAAGGATGAAGAATTAGTTTCAAAATCGCGCATGCTTTCGCAGCTCATTAAAAGCCTGAATGAAGGCGTTTTACTGGAAACCCAAGACCGGAAAATCGCGTTGGTTAACCAGCGCTTTTGCTCCCTGTTTTCCATACCTGTAGCCCCCGACCTGCTTATAGGCTACGACTGCACAGACTCGGCCGAGGCCAGCAAAAACCTGTTTAAAAACCCCGATTGCTTTGTAAAAAGGATTAACGAAATACTGGCACTTAAGCAGCCGGTTATAGACGAACTAGTGGAGCTGAGCGACGGCAGCACCTTGCAACGCGACTATATACCCGTATATAACGAAGGGCAATACCTGGGGCACCTATGGAAATACAAAGACATAACCGGCCAAATAAATGCCGAAAATAAACTGAGGGAACAAAAGGAGTACTACCACAAAATACTCAATGAAATACCTGCTGACATCTTCATATTAAACACCGCCTCTAAATACGAATACGTAAACAAAACGGCGGTAAAGGATGAAACCATGAGAAACTGGCTGGTGGGCAAGGACGATTATGAGTATTGTGCACTTAAAGGCATAAACACAGATATGGCAGACAGGAGGCACACCATATTTTCAGATGCCCTAAACAGCAAAGCACCACACCGGATGGTGGAGGAGATTAAACGCCCCGATGGAACAATAAAATATGCGCTAAGGATAATGCACCCGCACCTGAACCAGCAAGGCAATGTAGAATTGCTTATAGGCTATGGCATAGATATAACGGAACAACTAAAAAATGAGAAGGCTATAATAGCACAGGAAAAAAGGATAAGGAATTTACTGGAAATAATTAATGACGGTGTATTCAGGTGCGGCGACGACGGAGTTGTGAGCCTTTACAACAGGTCTTTCCTTAAAATAATGGGGATAAATGGCGATGCCCCACCCGAAGCTATAAATTTTTACAGTTTCCTTTCGGAGGCAGACTTAATAACTATAAAACAGAAAATAAGGCTGCTCTATGAAACGCTCTCCAGCCAATCGGGGATTTTCAGGCTGGTGAATGCCTCTGGAGATGAAAAGTATATTGACTATTCCTTTTCCCTGCCCCTGGGCACCGAGGAAATAGCATTTGAGGCCCGCGTATCGGATATAACCGAATTAATTAATAAGGAAAAGAACCTTAACGCAATTATTGAAAAAGAAAAGGCGCTCAATAACACCAAATCGCGGTTCATCCGCATCACATCGCACGAGCTGAGGACACCACTTTCTATCATACACGCCAATGCTGAAATATTGGGCATGATACTGAACAAGGAAAATGAGAATGCCCAATCGATAAACCCGGGCAAAATACTGTCGCGCATTAATAAAGAATCGCTTTTTATGGCGGAGATACTTAACCAGCTGATGTTGGTAAGCCGCATAGAATCGGACAAAATTGAGCTCATAACGGAAACTGTTGACGTTTGCGATTTCCTTTATGGGCTAAAAGATGATTTGTACAGCCCCTATGCCGATGGCAGGGAACTTACCATAGAATGCCAACCGGGGCTAAGCGATTGGGATTTTGATAAAAAATTGATGCGGCAGGCACTGGTAAACCTGCTCAATAACGCATTTAAATATTCATGGGGCAGGAAAGCGCCGGTTTTACGGGCCAGCAATAACAACGAAACTATTACCTTTGAAGTCGAGGACTATGGCATTGGCATACCCGAGTGCGACATTGCAAAATTATTTGAATCGTTTTACCGGGCATCTAATGTGGGCGTAATACAAGGTACGGGCCTTGGGCTTATGGTTGCAGATTATGCAGTTAAAAAACATAACGGTACTATCGCCTTAAAAAGTACTCTTAACGAAGGGGCTACATTCAGTATTTCACTGCCTAAACAAAACGGAATTGAGAAAGGACAGGATTCTGGTAATTGAAGATGAAAGTGAATTAGGCAAGGCGCTTAAAATCATTTTAGAACTCAACATGTTCGATGTATTTGTTGCCGAAAATGGCAACGAAGCGTTGGCTATTTTAGCAAATAATCAGGTTGACCTTGTTTTGTGTGACATTAACCTGCCCGATATGAGCGGCTATGATATTCTCACAATAGTGCGCAGCAATAACAAATTGGAGGGCATGCCGTTCATTTTCATGACAGCTTTTGCTGATGATGCCGAAATTCAGAGCGGGCTAAAAGCAGGCGCCAGCGCCTACCTCACCAAGCCCTTCACATCGAAAGAATTGGTAGCAACGATAAAGAAACGCCTTGAGATGAGCCGGAGCAAAACACCATCTGTTTAATTTACGCTTGAATTGCGTGCCCCCGGATGAAGGCAAGCCCTTCGCCATTCATTTTACTACAAAGCGAGCACCTACGGGGTATTTTGTGCCATAAAAATTGTATTTCAAAAATCTACACAAAGCCGCGTTGGCTTTGCACCTTCCCTTTGCGTTCCCCGCTTTGAAGCCCTCATACCAGAATTT
>CANBTK010000535.1 GCA_947372365.1 Flavipsychrobacter stenotrophus
TGCGCGCGATACCAGCAACAATATTTACATAGCCGATGAAGGTAATAATTGTATAAGGAAGGTAAACAGCCTGGGGCTTATTACCACTATAGCGGGTAATGGCTCAACAGGTTTTACAGGCGACGGTGGTGCTGCCACCGCAGCCCGCCTTGCATCGCCAACTGATGTGGCTGCGGATATCTACGGCAACATCTTTATATCCGATTATACCAACAGCCGCATAAGGAAAATTGCACCTGTATATGCATTGCCCGGTACTATTTCAGTGCTTATGGTCAATGATACTACTTCAGATGCCGATTCGGTAGCTATTGCAGTTTACAGGGCAGATACTACACATCAGGCCAGCCCGGGCAGCTCAATAGGCTTGCCTGCGACCGGAGCATCGCCATACCTTACTTTAAGCGGGTCTGCCAATTCTGATGGGCAGATGACATTGGACTCGGAAAGGGTGCACCTTATAGTGGGCGGGTACAACGCTACATTAGGTACGAGCAGTGTTTCGAGTGCGTCAGGCATTCGTAGGGTTATTGTATCCATTCCCCCGTCAGGGGCCATTACCAATGTAGCCAATGTCGCGGAGAGCAATGCATTTGATGGTAATAACTTCAGGTCGGCCACAGGGGCGGCGGGCAGGTATTATGGCGCTGGCGATGGGGCCAGTGGCACCGATGGCATACAGTTGCTGGTAGGTTCTTCGCATACCCATGTTAGCGGTACTATAAACTCGACCAGGGTAGTGCAGGTATTCAATGGCGAACTCTATTTCAGCACCAATTCAGGCAGCGGGGGGATTTATAAAGTGGGCTCCGGCATTCCCTCAAGCTCTGGCAACACATCCACCATTTTAGGCGGGCTTGGTACATCTGTCCCCAGCCCATACGGCTTTGCCCTTAGCCCCGATAATAATACATTGTATGTGGCCGATGATGGCGTTGGTATCCGCAGGTTCACCCGTACTGGTGGCTCAGGTTCATTTTCGGCAACAGCAACGATAACAGGTACTCCCTGCCGTGGCTTAACGGTTGATTTTACTACTACGCCTTATACGCTTTATGCAACAACCGCAGTAGCATCGTCGCCAAATGCACTGATAAAAATAGTTGATGGAAGTTCCGTGGCAGATACGCTTGCTGTATGCCCAACCGGCAAATTTTTTAAAGGCGTAACATTTACCCCTGCTGCTTTTGCTGTTTTAAGGGGCGGTGGAGATACTATTTGCACAGGTACCAATGAAAGCGTAATGCTATATGGCAATCCTGGTGATTCGGTAACCTATTCAATTAACGGAATAGTTTATGGCAAAAGGCTGAATAATACCGGTATGGATTCAGTTAATGCGGGCGTGCTTACCGCCGTAGGTGCTTACACTATTTGTACGTACTCGCTGGTGAATGTGGTTTCCTCATTGGGTGTATCGCCCGTAGGCGGTAGTGTTGACGTTACGGTAAAGCCTGCGCCTATAGTTCCTGCCATTAGTGGGCCATCAGTGGTTTGCGGTGGCGGCGTTATCACGCTTTCCGATTCTGTTTCCGGCGGCACATGGGCTGCGAGCAACAGTAACGCTACAGTTAGTACAGGTGGGCTCGTAACAGGGTTCCACCCGGGGCTGGTTAATATCACCTATACTGTTTCCAATAGCTGCGGCTCTACAACGGTTACCAAAGTAGTTGTGGTTGACTCGGTTGTATTGAACATACAAAGCGTTACCGCTCCCTTGCGCTGCAATAATGGTAAGATCGTATTTGGCGGCCTTATTGCATCAGCCGCCTATGAGCTTCAGTACGAAAGGAGCGGTGTGCGCGATTCTGCAAGCGTTACCGCCGATGGTTTAGGGCAGTACATTTTTTCAGGCCTCGCTGCCGGGAACTACACCGACATTTACGTGGTAACGGCAAATGGCTGTATGACTAATTCGTTAGCGCCAACGTCTTCACCAATCATATTTACCAACCCGGCAATAAACATCAGCATTATTGATACGGTTTACCCGTCTTATTGCGGGGCCTCAGATGGTTCGCTGCTCATTGATGGCTTAACGCCGGATTCCCTGTACAAGTTTTATTTTACTTTGAATGGCTTGCCTGATTCCGTAGCAATTTTTGCGGATAGCGTAGGCCATTATACATTCAGTTCGCTGGCATCAGCGGAATATAAGTACGTTGCTGTTGTGCTGGCCCCAGGCTGTATGTCCAATACTGTGCTTAATCCCTATACCACTGGCCCGCTTAATCTGGCCAACCCGGCTGTACATTCAATTACCGGCGGAACTTCGGTTTGCGTTGGGGCTTCAATTACTTATACCGACAGCCTTACAGGGGGCACATGGCAAAGCAGCCTGCCGGGTATTGCAACAATAAACCCCACAACAGGGTTGGCAGTGGGCGTATCAGCCGGGGCTGCAACTATTACCTATTTTATCTCTTCATCCTGTTATGCAACCCTCCCTATTAATATTATTTCAGGCCCTGCCTTACCCGGTATTACAGGCATTCGCAATTTGTGCCCATCCGGTACTACGACGCTTTCCGATACCGCTTCAGGGGGAAGCTGGTCGAGTTCAGCATTATCTGTAGCAACAATAAATGCCAGCGGGTTAGTTAGGGCAGTGGCAGCAGGCGCGACCATTATTTCTTATTCAGTTACCCGTACATGTGGTACGTCGGTTGATACTTTTTCTGTTACTGTAAACCCGTTGCCCAATGCTGGAACAATAACAGGCACAAATGCAGTTTGCTTGTCAGCTTCAATATCCCTCAGCAACGCCACAGGCGGCGGCACCTGGGGCAGCAGCAGTACATCAACCGCTACAGTAAGTAGTACAGGCATTGTTACGGGCGTAGCCATTGGGCTTGCGGTAATAACCTATTCCTTTACTAATAGTTGCGGTACGGCCACCGACACGCAAATGGTGCGGGTAAACCCACTGCCAAATGCGGGTGCGATAACCGGGGGGCATGTGGTTTGCCTGTCGTCTGGTATCACTCTGGGCAATGCCACTTCAGGCGGCACCTGGGGCAGCAGCGCAGCTTCAATAGCCACTGTAAATAGC
>CANBTK010000536.1 GCA_947372365.1 Flavipsychrobacter stenotrophus
GGCAGAAAGTAGCCACTCAAAAAGGCAAGGTTGAAGTACTGGTTACCTTTTACCCCAACATAGGCAGCGATGCTATAAGGCAATTTATTTCGGCAACCGGAGGGCAAATCCATGCATCGCCCATGGAGCAGTACGGGGCTTACAAAATAATTATTGATGCTACACAGATGCATGCCATAGCGACATGGTATGGCGTGCAGAACATAAGCCCGGTTGCCGAAATGGTTCCGCTGGACCTCCTTTCGCGCCCGGCAGTAAAGGGCAACATTGCAGTTAATACGAACTCTCTCGCCGGGGGGTATGGGCTTGATGGCACAGGTGTTACAGTGGGCGTGGGCGATAACTGCTCAGGCATCTACCATGCCGACTTAAAAGACCGCATCAGCAATTTTAACCCGGTAGGCAAGGGCACACATGGCACACACGTAAACGGCATAGTAGCAGGCGCAGGCAGTATTGACCCGCTGGGCCAGGGCATGGCGCCGGGTGCCGGGTTGGTTGACTATTTCTATGACCTGATACTACCCGCTACCGGGGCTATGTACCGCGGCCATAACATGACCATTACTAACAATTCGTATGGTGTAATACTGGGCGACTGCTCTTATTCCGGCACCTACGATGGTTACGCGCATTTCTTAGACACACTATCTATCCAATACCCCAATGTGCTGCACGTATTCGCATCAGGCAACGATGGGTGGATGACATGCTCGCCTATGCCGCAGGGCTTTGGTACTGTGGGTGGCGGCTACCAGCCGGCAAAAAACAATGTGGTGGTAGGCAGTATGACCGACTTTCTGGGGCAGGCATTCGATGAGTCGCGCGGGCCCACAAGGGATGGCAGGCTAAAGCCAGATATTATAGCCGTAGGGCTTGGCGCATATTCTACCATTCTTGAAGACCAGTACGAATGGGCTGCGGGCACCAGTATGGCGTCACCACAGGTGGCCGGTGGGCTTGCCTTGCTTACGCAACGCTACAAACAACTCAACAGTGGCACTCAGCCTAAAGCCGATTTACTCAAAGCAGTACTACTGAATGGCGCTATGGACTTAGGCAACCCTGGCCCCGATTTCAGTTATGGCTTTGGTTCTATGGACCTTTCCCGCTCACTTAAAATAATAGACAGCAATTGGTTTACAACCAACACAATAAACAATAACGATTCCCAAACCATTACCCTTAATGTGCCTGCCAATACCTCTCAGGTAAAAGTAATGCTTACCTGGGCCGATGTGCCTGCCAGCCCTTCCGCTGCAAAGCAACTGGTGAACGACCTGGACCTTTCCGTAATTACGCCTTCTTCATTTGTGGAACTGCCGTTGGTGGTTGATGGTACGCCTGCTAACGTAAATAATTATGCCGTAGAAAAACCCGACCACCTTAACAATACCGAGCAGGTAGTTATACACAACCCGGCAGCAGGCACCTACACCATAAAGGTAAAAGGCTACAATGTACCCTACCCTGCGCAGCGGTACGTATTGGCCTACGATATACAACCGGCGGGCATACAACTCACCTACCCTATAGGTGGCGATCAGCTCACCAATGTTGATACCGGCAATAAATATGACTCTGTTCGTATCTTCTGGAATGCCGAAGATGCAGGCAACACATTTAAGCTACAGTTCACCGATAACGGCGGGACCTCCTGGGTTACGTTGTCCGATACCATACCTGCGGCATCAAGGTATTTTGTATGGCGGCCATTTGGCTATAGCTCTGAAAAATGCCAGTTCTGGTTGTCGCGCAATGGCACCAGTTACAACTCTACATCCGGCAACTTCACGATTAATACAGCACCAGTTATTACCCTGGATACCGCGCAATGCCCCGGCTATGTAAACGTTCACTGGCATCCCGTTGCCGGGCCAGTAACAGCTTACGAAATGCTGGCTAAAAAAGGCCTGTACATGGTGGCGGTTGATACCGTTACCGATACTTTTTATTCATTCAAAAACATGCCAATTGCCAGCAAATCATACGTGGCAGTAAGGCCTTTGCTGAACGGTCTTGCAGGTTACAGGAGCGTTGCGGCAATTACTACAGCTAACTATGGCAACTGCACTGGCGTAGCATCGGTAGGCGACCTGATGATAGAAAAAGTAACCGCTCCGCAAAGCGGCCGCATGTACACCAACACCCAATTAGGCGCAAGCGAAACACTGAAGCTAAAAGTGAGGAACCTGTATAATTCTGATTGCATCAGCTATTCCATAAAGTACAGTATTAATGGCGGGGCATGGGCTACCTATGCATCAGGGCCCGCAATACCTGCACACAGTACAGCAATCGTTGCTATACCAGGCATTGACTTATCTGCAACAGGCACTTACACCATAAGGGCCGCTATCAATAACGCATTCGTGGCTGACCCATTGCACGAAAACGACTCTATAAGTTACACCCTTAAAAATATCCCTAACGGCTCCGTCACGCTCCCCTTCGCCGATGGCTTCGAGGCTATGGATATCATAGAGGTTGCGGGTAAAGATTCAATAGGGCTTTCGCCTGATGGGCATTGGGATTTCCAGACGTATGACAGCGCAGGCCGGGTACGCAGCTATATAAGCGAAGATATAGCCATAACTGGCAGCCGCTCCATAAGCCTGGATGAAAACCAGAATGTAAAGGAAGGCAGCTACAGCACATTTACAGGCACATTTAACCTTGCAGGCTACGACACTTCTAATACCGAGGTAAGGTTAGATTTCGACTATGTATTGCATGGCACCCCTAAGAAAAACGATGGCAATGCGGTGCTGATAAAACCTAACTCAACTGCCACATGGGCACAGTTTTTCATCTACAATTTAAATGCGTACCCCGGCTTCCTGAACCACGCCAAATCCCTTTCGATTACTGATGCGGTAAGGGCTGCCAGCAGCAACTTTACACAGAGCCTTACTATTGCTTTCGGGCAGAGCGATACTTCGCTGATTGCTGCAGCTAATTATGGCAACGGCCTCACGCTGGATAATGTAAAAATATACACTGTAGCCAACGATGCCCAGCTTACACAGGTAATATCGCCATTGCCTACTA
>CANBTK010000537.1 GCA_947372365.1 Flavipsychrobacter stenotrophus
ATACCACAGCCTATAAAGATGTACCGGTACACCTTAAAAGCAGCCCGGTTAAAATAACGGTTACACCGCTGCCCGAAAAAGGAAAGCCTGAAGGTTTCGGCGGCGCGGTAGGCAACTTTACATTTACCGGCAAGCTGGATAAGCAGGAGCTGACTACCGACGATGTTGCTAATATTACGCTTAACATTACCGGTAGCGGTAACTTCAAAATTATTGAAGCCCCTAAATTATCTTTGCCAAATGGCATTAACACCTACGACCCGCAGGTAATAGACACTATTACGGGCAGGAGCACTACTATAAGCGGCTCTAAAATAATTACGTATGCCATTACCCCACAAACACCCGGCGACTATACCATTCAGCCAATAGCTTTTTCTTATTACAACCCCAGTACTGGAGCTTATACGACATTGCACACCCAGGCATTTACCATGCATGTAAAGCCCGGCAAGCACCCCGCAGGCACACGCACAGCAGGTGCCCCACCCACGCTTAAAGACATACATGATATTGCAATGGCCCCGCAAAGCGGCCTGGGAACTCTCAGGAAACCGCTCATGCTTTCGGCAAGCTATATGGCTATGTACCTGTTGCCTATGCTTGCGTTTATAGGCATGGTGGTGTGGCGCAAAAAAAATGACGAGCTATCGGACAACAGCTTGCTGATGCGCAACAAGCGCGCCAATAAAGTAGCGCTTAAACGCCTTGTTACCGCAAAGGAACTACTGGCACAAAACCAGCGTAAGCCTTTCTATGAAGAAATTTCAAAAGCGATATGGCTTTACCTGAGCGATAAATTGGGCATACCGCTATCGTCACTTTCACGCGAAACAGCCATTGCCGCGCTTATAGAACGCAAAGTACCTGATGTGATGCACCGGCAGTTTAACGACCTGATATGGGAATGCGAAACCGCCCTTTATGCAACCGGCGGCTCAAAACCACTCTCTAGTACCTATGATGATGCAGTAAAACTGATTGGCGATTTTGAAGGCATCATTTAAAACAGTAGGAAAGAGGATAGAAACAAATAATTTTCAAATAACCAACTACGGCGCCCCTGCACCCGGATACAGTGAAGGAAGCAGCGCCAAGTAAACATTACTACTAACCGTACCGACTTTGTGAAAATGAATAAAATAATTCAAACCTGCATACTTCTTTTGCTCACAGCCCTACCGGCTATGGCTGCCGATGATATGGGGGCATTTTGGGGTAAGGCTACACAACTGTATAAGCAAAAGCAATATGACAGCGCTGCTACCTACTTTGAGAAAATTGCTACCTTAAAACCGAAGAATGCCGAAGTTTATTATAACCTGGGCAATACTTATTACAGGCTGAATAAGGTGGGCATGGCTGTGCTCAACTACCGACGTGCCCTGCACCTTAACCCGGATTATGTAGAGGCAAAAGAAAACCTCGCCCTTACCGAAAGCAGGATGGCGAACCATGTAGCGCAGGCAAAGGATATCTTTTTTATTGGCTGGTGGCAAACAATAACGGCAGCCAACAATGCTACCCTATGGGCAGTGCTGGCATTCATTGTATTTTCGGCAATAGCACTGGTAGTTTTCCTGCGTGGGGTATCTAAAATAGTCATCGGCATACCCGCACAGGTGCCTTACCTTCTCGGGTTTATATGGATATGCCTGCTTATACTCGCCTATGCATCGGCACAAAACAGCCAGGACAGCGGCCTGGCCGTAATTATGCAGAATGATGCACCCCTACTTGGCGATGGCATGAAGGGCAAGCCCCTGAGCTTGCTGCCTGAGGGCACAACAGTAAAAGTGAACGCCACCAAGGGCGAGTATGCCGAAATAATTATCCCTGACGGCAGGAAAGGGTACATCCTGCAAAGCTGGATAGCCAAAATTTAAGGCTTACCCTACCCTAATCCATTATTGATGGATCGTAGTAGTTGATCTGAACTACGCATTAACTATTTTAACTGTTAGGCATTCCCCTTTATCATATAAAGACAATGAGAAGCGATACCACGAGTATATTCCATAGATAAGCCGGCCGGTTGGGGAAAATGTATAATTGACGATGTATTTTTTTGTTAAAAATAAACCTCTCATACAACGAAGATGTTCTTCTATTTCCAACTTTTTCCATGTCAGGAGCCGTGTAACAATCTTGTAATAATTCAGTGAGGCTTTCTTCAAAATACAATACAAAGTTTTTCAAATTCTCATCCCGTAAAGTTGCTATACCATTAAGAAATATCCCCAAATCATACTTACAATCAAATCTATATAAGTATGAAAAAAAATACTGGCTTGGAGTGCTTTCAACTTCCCATGTTTTCTCAGTTGAACTGAGCAAAATCTTGAACATGTTCATGTACTTTTATTTTGCATAAAACTTACCTTTGGTCCTTCAATACCTGTGCAGCAATTAAGCTTCTTGTCTGTTCCACAATTACTTTTCAAAACCCAACTACCAACCTATATTCAGTTTGCCTGCAAAGGTGCCATGATGAGTAACGACTGAGATAAAATACATGCCTATGGGCTGTTTCAAATTGATGCCCAAAGGTGTGTTTGCAGTCAAACTGAATTCCATCACTTTTAATCCTATGAGGTTGGTAATAGTAGCTATGCCTTTCTCGCTGAATGGTGACGTTAATAGCAATGTGCATTCGCCGCTACCCGGGTTGGGCGAAATAGAAAGCTGGCTGCTGGCAGCCAACAGCTCCTCAACGCCGCCTTCGCAGGGCCACAACACATTTACCGGTAATAACGCGGTGTCAGAGCCACAAGAATTCCTGGCAATGTAGCGAATCGTAGTTGACCCACCCGGAGGTATGCCGTATACTGTTCCTGCTGCCGAAATTGTAGCTACCGATGTGTTAGTGCAGCTCCAGCTACCGCCACTTACAGTATTCCCAAGGGTAACAGGTGGGAAATAACAAAAGCTGCCAGCACCAATAATAGTACCCGCATCAGGTTGCGGATTTACCGTAACCAATGCTGTAGTATAGTCAACACCACAGTGGTTGGTAACTGTATAGATAACAAAAGTGCTTCCTGCCG
>CANBTK010000538.1 GCA_947372365.1 Flavipsychrobacter stenotrophus
TATTTCCTTTACCAATGCGGCACTACCAACAAATTGCCAGGGGGATACTGTTACCATCAGTACGCAATCCACACGCGGTATCCATAACTACACATGGAATTGCCCTGGCATTTTGAGTACGGACACAATAAGAATTAGAGGGGGTATGAGTACGATAGATTCTAGCATCACGTTCGTTTGGAGTAACTCGGTTTCAGGAAGAAAGGCAATAACTATAAATTATACTGATTCAAACGGGTGCCGCGCAACTGCGCCAAAAGATACAGCAACCGCTGTCTTTGCATTGCCACGGGTTACATCACCGATCGCCCAAAGTATATGCGACGGCCTTGTATTAGGCGACACCCTCCATTCTGATTCACTGGCAATATTTTCATGGACTTACAGCACAACATCATTAGGCTTAATTTCCGGAGCAAGCAGCTCAGGAGGTGCCTCTGCAATAAATGACCGGCTTCGAAACTCAAGCAACTCATTGGCGGATACTGTTTATTACTCTGTAAGAGCTCATGCAATCGCGGGGCCTGGCTGTGTAGGCCCAGAAAAAATAATTAAAGTAACAGTGAACCCAATCCCAGTTGACACGACGATTACCTCTGATACAATTTGCAGCGGGACTAGCCCTAATTTGGCCTTAATGCCTACAGTGCTTTTTAGCACTTATACGTGGCGGGCTGTGACAAGCCCCTACATAGGTTTTGCAGATACTATAGGAACTACTGGCAGGCTTAATCAAATATTAACAAACACAATACATACACATCGGGAAAATGTAGTCTATACAGTGACGCCTCACGCTGCTGGTTGTACAGGTGCCCCTAAAAATATCACTATTGAAGTAAACCCAAAACCGTTTAACTATACTCAATCTGTCGATAGTATTTGCAGTGGGACTACACTGAATATACCATTATTGGATAGTGTCTCGTGTAGGTTTACCTGGATACCACATACTTCGCTTGGAGTTGTAAATGGCCCTGCTACGGGTTCTAGCACGAGCGCCATTAATCAAACGCTGGTTAACCTTAATGACTCATCCGTTGCCGAAGTTATCTACACAATAAGCGATACTTCGTTGGATGGTGCCTGCTCTAGCTTGCCCGCAACACTGAAAATAGCCGTACTCCCCAAGCCCGTCCTAAGAACTTCTTTATTGCAAAAAACCTGTAGTAAGCATCCGCTTAGTATAAATTTAATGCCATCAACCCCGAGCGCTTTTTCCTGGGGGGCGATAGCTGCATCAGGGCCCATAACCGGGAGTTCCCTGTCAGGGAGTACTAACCAAATTAACGACACTCTTGTAAATGCAGGTAATGCGCTGCCTGGCACTGTTACCTATTCTGTTATTGCCATAAGCAATAAGTTGCAGTGTAACAGTTTGGTTTCGAACATTATTGTTACCGTTAACCCGACACCAAAACTGACAACAACCGATACTGCAATTTGCAGTGGTAAGTTCCTCGACTTTACACCTACTTGTACCGATCCTGGCGGTTGTACGTATGTATGGCTGAAGCGCCCGTCTGTGCCAGGTATTACTATCGATTCTGGGGGGTCTCCTACTCACATAACGGACACAATTTCAACCAGCTATTCCCTTTCACCTCATTATGCCGACTACACCTATTATATTTCTTCTCTTGCAAATTGCCCCGATACAGAAATAGTAAGAGTAGTTATTAATCCAACTCCAGCAGACCCGGTTTTAAAATCTTTTGATAGCCTAATAAACAAAGTGCCCCCATGTTCTGGGTCATCCAATTTGAATTTTGGAGTCAACGATACCGCCCACGGCCTTGTACACTATCGATGGGATAGTCCTGGTGACCACGTTACCTCACAGGGAGACAGCCAATACTGTACCATTAATTTTGAATTTGTCGGAACTCATACGATTTCGGTAGTAGCTAAGGTGCCTGGCTACGATTGCCCAAGCAGCCAGGATACTATAGTTATAAAAATTGATAGCTCTGCGTCAAACCCTCCGCCACTCATTCATTTAGATTTGGGCGTTCGTACATTTATGTGCCTTGACAGTTGGGTAGCTGTGGTGTGCGATGATAGCAATTCCTGCCGCAGCTATTTGTGGGGATGGGACGATACAGCGCTCGGGCCGCACCCACTTAGAGAAGAAATCAATCAGATATTTACCATTAAGGATATAAAAGATACACTACACAAAAACTATTGGGTGATTGTAGTAGACTCTGCAGGGCATTGCCCTCAAAAATCATATTATGGACATGGCAATTGGCCTAAGTTCATTGATATAAATGAAAATCAAGAACTATCAGTTGAAGTCTTTCCTAACCCCGCAACAGACCTTGTTAATGTGAATCTTTTAAGTGGAAATTTAATAGGAATTTCTATCGAAGTATTTGATATTATGGGTAGGTTTATCAAGGGAATTCCGTTTGCTGGCAGTAAAAACGCCGTTGAAATTAGCGACCTTGCCCCTGGAATATTTACGATACAATTGAAAAAAGATGGCCGCCCACTAAAGCATTTAAATTTTATAAAATATAATCGGCGGTAAATCGGCATTATAACCGTCCGACACGAGTCGCGTTCGTAGAGTAGTTGAGAATGAGGATTTCTGGCACCCAAATCATTAAAAAAAATAAACAATAAATAAACAGTGAATTTTAAAGACATCGCACCCTTCCTTCGCCACCCACTAATACTTGTGGGATTTGCGTTGATGATAATATTGTCAATTTCCAGAGCCTCTATCCGGCAGATAGACCGCATTCACCATACGGATCGAACCAAGCTCTTTAAGCATATCTTTAATTACTCAATTTTGTCAGCCGCTTTGGTTATTGTATTTGGTTTTATCATCCAATTTTCCCGTGATAGGTCAAAAATAGATAATGACGTTAGTATACATGCGATTAACGATACAAATAAAAACAAAGCAGCAAAACGGCAAGTTAAAAAAATAACATTGTCTGTTGATTTTCGCGGCGACCTGGTAACATATGCTGTAGTCGTAACAGGCGAGAATGGGGACGTGCCAGATGGCCGATGGGACAATAACATACC
>CANBTK010000539.1 GCA_947372365.1 Flavipsychrobacter stenotrophus
TGCATCGCTTACTTTCTATAATAAAACACCCGATAAAGTAACTGTTGATGAGGCTGCTACCCTTGTGGGCAACCTGAAAGGCAATACCATGTACAACCCCCGCAGGAACCCTGTAAGGGCAAGGAAAAGAAGGAATACCATACTTGACCAGATGGTGAAGTATAGCTTCCTGAAAGAAGCGGATGCAACGGCACTGAAGGAAAAGGAAACGCCACTGAATTACCACAAAATTGACTATCACGATGGTATAGCGCCTTACTTCCGCCAGGTACTGGAACAGCAGGTAAAGCTGATACTTAAGGAAGTAAAGAAAAATGACGGCACGCCCTACGATTTGTACAAGGACGGCCTTAAGATTTACACCACTATTGATGTGCGCATGCAACGCTATGCCGAGGAAGCTATGCAGGAGCACCTTACCGAACTGCAAAAACAGTTCATGGCACAGTCGGGCTACAGGGATGGTACGGTATGGAATAAAACCAACAATACCGCACAAACCATACTTAACTACAGCATGAAATCGAGCGACCGCTACCAGGCTTTTAAAGATGAAGGGCTGATGGATAAGGATGCTGTAGAGGCCATGAAAAAGCCGCTAAAAACCCACGTTTTTGCCTGGAACAAAGCCCACTCAAAAGATACGACGATAAGCCCGATTGACTCTATCAAGTATATGAAAACCTTCCTGCAATCGGGCCTGATGTCTATGGACCCATTTACGGGCGAGGTGCGTGCATGGGTAGGCGGCATTGACCATACTTATTTCCAGTTCGACCACGTAAACCTGAACACCAAGCGCCAGGTGGGTTCTACCATCAAGCCTCTACTCTACTGCTTTGCGGTTGACAATGGTTTTTCGCCATGCGGCATTGTGTCTACCTCGCCACAGAGTTTCCCTACCATGCCTAAGCCTTATGATGCAGGCGGGTCGGAAGAAGGCGATATCCCTATGAAATACGCCCTTGCCAAGTCTATAAACAATGCGGCTTTGTACATCCTGAAACAGGTAGGCATTGAGGCATTTGTTGACTTCGCCCACAAGTGCGGCATTACCAGCCGTATGGATAAATTCCCATCGGTAGCGCTGGGCGTTTCTGACATTTCGTTGTTTGAAATGATGGGTGCTTATAGCATGTTCCCAAGCGGGGGCACGCACACCACACCTTACTTTCTGGTGCGCATTGAAGATAAGAACGGGCAGCTCATTAAGAACTTCGCGCCTGTACAGAAAGACATCATTAACCCGAATACGGCCTTTAAAATGGTGAAGATGATGCGCGGCGTTGTAAAGATGGGTACTGGTGGCCGTATGGGCTACCGCTATGGCCTTACTAACGACATTGCCGGTAAAACGGGTACTACACAGAAACAAGCCGATGCCTGGTTCATTGGCTATACCCCACAGCTGCTTACTGGCGTTTGGGTGGGTTGCGATGACCGCGAATTCAGCTTTAAGAGCGAGCAACTGGGCCAAGGCGCAGCTGCTGCACTGCCTATATGGGCGTTTTATATGAAACGCCTGTATGCTGACAAAAACCTGAACATCAATGCATCAGCCGTTTTCAGGCAGCCTGAGGGCTTTGATGATTGCGGTGCCGGCACTGACGACCCAGCCCCGATAGAAGATAAGGGCGAAAAAATGGACAAGGCTAAGATTAAAGCCAAAAGCCATATAGAAGAAGACGACATGATAGAAAGGGCAGCCCCTCCGCCTGCTGTTGAATAAAACACTTGCCCGGGCCAATGGCCTGTAGCAGTAAAGCCCATGAATGTATTTAGCAATACTTTCATGGGCTTTTTAGTTTTGGGGCTTGTGGTTAGGTATGGGTGCTACCGCAACACAAATGGCGGGCTACGGTTTCGGGCATTTGCCTACTGCCGGTATTGTTGTAAGCCCACCCAGGTAGCCTATGCAGTTAAGCACAAATTGCAGGTTATTCTGCAACGGAATAAGCCCGCAGGCCGGCGCTGGCGAGCCATAGTCGCCTACCCAGCCGGAATTGCCTATTACCAGCATCTGCCCTGCACCTGCCGCAGCACCGGGTACAAGTACCGAAAAATAAGGGGTTGGCGGAGGTGTTTTGGAATTGGTTGCAGATGAATAAGCCGTCCAACCTGAAGGGAACTATGCAATAGATGTAAAGTTTGCCGGCGGCACTATGATGCATGAGTTATGGGCTGTCATAGTTGGTGCCTGGTTGGCTATATACGGGATGGTATTGTTCACGGTAATAACATCAGATGTATCGGTTTTGCCAGACCACTGCATTACGCTGTAGTTTTCAAGCGTTATACCAAACAAGGCGGCAAGGGCAGCATCGTTAGCCATCCAGTTATCCGAATTTACGGGCTGGCTAAAATCACCGTGGTTAGTCATCAGCAATATATTGCCACCGCCATTTACCCAATCCTGTATAGCATCCAGCTCGCTTGGCAGATAGGCAAAACCCGAACCCTGGTAGCGGGTAAGGCTGATGTAAACATCAATCCCCGCAAGCTGCGCCGCTGTTATTGGCGGTTGCGTGAACGATACATTCCAGCCTTTGTGCGACGAAAGGCCAAAGCTCTTTATCGCACCCAAAAGGGTATTCAGCCTCATACCTGTTGGCTTTGGTGCTGGCGTGTTAGGTGGGTAACTTGGGGCAGCCTGCTGGAAAAGCACTTGCGAGCTCCAACTGTCGAATAAAATGTTCATAAAAAAACTGTTTAGTTAATGGTTAAAAATGAAACAATGTTTGAACCAATAAAGGCAGGCCCGGTTTCTACCTTCATTACGCTGCTTTACGGCATTACCTTTTCAGCACCACAAAGATGGAGTGCGAACAGGCCGCTTTGCTTCGTGTTATAACCGCCGTGTCACCGTGTTTTCACCGACCAGCTTTGATTTTTATAAACACGCAACACACCTGACAAACAACTACTATACCTACAACTTAAAATGGGAACCTGACGAAAACGATAGTTGCCCACCTTTATCTGCGCCTGCCACGCACGCTTAAGGATAAGTGGGAACCGGAAAAAGAGCTTGCGGGGCAACTAAA
>CANBTK010000540.1 GCA_947372365.1 Flavipsychrobacter stenotrophus
TACTGTTTACCATTTACAAATCACCATTTATAATTTATAATTTACAATTTACAATTTATAATTTACAATTGATAAAGGTTTACCACAACGGGGAGTGCAGCAAATGCAGGGGTGCATTAGAGATATTGCAGGAAAAAGGCATTCCCCACACCGTTCGCTGGTACCTTGCAGAGCCACTTAGCGTGATGGAACTCACGGCATTGCTGCACAAGCTACAAATGCAGCCATCGCAACTGGCGCGCAAAAGCGAACCCTTGTACAAGGAGCAATTTGAGGGCAGGGAAATCCCCGAAAGTGAATGGCTGCAAATACTGGCAGATAACCCCATACTGATAGAGCGCCCTATTGTGGAAAAAGAAAATATGGCTGTTGTGGCCCGCCCACCCGAAAGGGTTTTTGAAGTTATTTAGTGCCCGCCTTGTGCTGCCATCAAAATATCCTGCTACAGATGGCTATTACCGTAACAGCGATGCCTATCGCCAGGATAGCCCTGCCATACTTCCGGGTTTCATCATCATAAACAAAAAATGCCTTTTTAGAATAGCTGTATGTTTTTGAATAAGCGTAAATATAGCCGCCTATTATACCCGGGATGCCCCCCACCAGCGACAACAGGAAACAGAAAATAAGGTAAAGCGGGCTACCCTTTTTGCCATATGCCAGCGATGCTTCATTATCGTCAATCGCCTTTTGTTTCTCTAGCTCCAGGGCGGCCATATCTACACGCCTTGCGTTGAGTTCGCTGGTTACAGCCGCTACCATATCAGGCAGGTACTTATGCCATTCCTTATACATAAGCATAAGCTCCGGCGTTGTTTTGGCCTTTACCAAAACTGAAAAATCAGTATCCATTCGTGGGTATATTAGTTGTAGTTACTTGAATATTTTTGGCCGGGTTTCGGCAATAGTGATGTATTTAGCTTGCAGTAGAAAACGAAAAACCAATAGCCACAACCAGGCCGCCCGGCGAAAGGATATTGATAACCCTTTTCGACTGCTTGCTTATAGCGCTGCCCGATTCCTGGTGGAAGGTATCCCCTGTAAGTGGCACCGACCAGCCCAGCATGGTATAAAACCTGTGCTTCCTGCCCAGGTTCACATAGCTGAACGCAGCAGCATAAAAATTAGTTTGTGGCTTAAGGTCTAATATTACTGGCTCCGTAGTGCCATAAATGGTTTCCATGGTATTATGAAAATGGCGCAGCCCGCCATTGTGCGTTAAGCCTGCACCCACTGCCCAGCCCAGGTAGTTAGGCTTAAAATAGTATTTAGCGCCTGCTGTAAACTTGTAACCCCAGTCGCTGATGCCCAGGCCGCCTTCCACCGACATGGCAGGCGCTACAGGCACATCTGCAAGTACCCCTATTATGCCTGTTGTATTATTAAGCCCAGTACTTGTTGCTATGTATAGCTTTGTATTGTTCCTGGCTTTGCTGCCATTGTAGCCGCCCTTGGCTGGTGGTGCCTTTTCAGCACTCCCACTTTGGGCAAAAACATTTAAGGCAAGCATTAAAATGGGTAATAATAGGCCTGTTTTCTTCATAAAATATATTAACATGCCAAAAATACTACTTCTTTTAATAAATGCCGCCTTTAACCCATATAAAGTTGCGTGCCGGCGCCGTTTGCCCGCAAGCCGACATTGCCTGCCGGCGGCCATACCGTGCCTGCCCGGCCTAACATCTTTTCAAATGACAATATAATATTTCAAGTTATTGCCCTTTTAACTTTACCCTTTTGGTTAAACCTTGTACATTTGCAGCCGCTATGCAAATAGAAGTACTGAAATCTAAGATACACAGGGTGAAAATCACTGAATCTAACCTGAACTATATAGGCAGTATTACCATTGATGAAGATCTGATGGATGCAGCCAATATGATTGAAAATGAAAAAGTGCAGGTGTTAGACATTAACAATGGTTCCCGCCTGGAAACTTACATCATAAAAGGCACGCGGGGCAGTGGCATGATATGCATGAACGGCCCGGCAGCGCTGCTTGTAACGGTTGGCGATACCGTAATTATCATTTCTTATGCCCGTATGGACTTTGAGGAGGCTAAAACTTTTAAGCCTACCATCATTTTCCCAAAAGAAGACAATAGTTTGTAATTACGTACCTTTACTTGAATGAAGAAAGCCCTGGTAACTATACTGAAGTACGTAATTTTCCTGGGGCTGGGAGTTGGTGTTGCGTGGTATATGTTGTACAAAGTGCAGAAGGACGGCAACTTGGATAAGTTGCTGGATTCTATACACAAAAGCATAAGCCCGCCATGGTACCTTATCACTATTTGTTTTGTAGGCTTCCTGTCGCATTATATACGGGCCATACGCTGGCGCTACCTGCTGGAAACTATTGAGCTACGCCCTACCCTTACCAATACCATGTTTGCTGTAATGATTGGCTACATCACCAACCTTGTATTGCCAAGGGCGGGGGAAGTTGCCAAATGTACCGTATTGGCCAAGTACGAAGGCATGCCCGCCCATAAAATGGTAGGCACAATAGTTGCCGAGCGCGCCTTCGATGTGGTGTGCCTGCTCTCTATAGCCATTGTTACTTTTTTGCTGGAAATGGGGCGCATCAACAGCTATGTTGCCAAATTTATACTACCCCACATCAGGCAGGTGGAAAGTGTGCTGGTAATAGGCCTCGTAGGGTTCGTTATTGCGCTTGTTGCGCTGGTGCTTTTCTACCGGAAAAACAAAGAAAGCAAGATGGGCCTGCTGCTTAAGGAAATGGCCCACGGCATCATGTCCATAGTACACATGAAAAAGAAGTGGCAGTTTTTAGTGCTTACTGTATTCATGTGGTTGATGTACACCCTACAGATATACCTTGGGTTAATGAGTGTAGGCGCTAACCTTTCGCTTGTTTCATCAATGGTTGTGCTGGTTTGGGGCAGCGTGGCGCTCATATTTGTGCCGGGTGGTATTGGCTTATACCCTTGGCTGGTATCGCAAATGCTGCAGGGCCCATACCAGATAGACCAGATAACTTCCGATGCCTTTGGCTGGATAGCCTGGGCTGT
>CANBTK010000541.1 GCA_947372365.1 Flavipsychrobacter stenotrophus
CGCCGTGGCGGTCCAGCTTTATTATGTCATCAGTATAAAATTCTGGCTCTATACGGCAGGGGGCTTCCCATTCTTTAGTTAGCGGCAGCCCCTTAGCGGCAGGCACTTTAAGCATCATCACCGATGGCAGGTGGCCGGCGTGGTTAATATCATTATTCAGCAGGTAGAGCGTCCCGCTTTTTGAAATCTTTGCCGAGTGTTGTTCGCTGAACAGGCCGTTGCCCTGCTCCTTTTGCCCGTTAGCAAACCTTTCGCCATATTCACTCGCCACTGTTCCTTCGGGGTATTTAACAGCGATGATGCGGCTTATGTCTTTAAAGCTCAGGTATATCTTTTTAGCCTTTTCGTCAAAGTAGAATGAGTTAGCATGGGCATCAATATTAGCGTAGCCATTCAACCCTTCGTGGTTAAAAATATCAGACTGCTTAAAATAGCCCGATGACTTCCATTTACATACTATGTTCCCCGCAGCGTCATACTCCAATACGGTGCAGAAGGGCACCAGCACCAAATCGGGGTTGGCAGGTTTAGCTTTAGTTTGGGTGAAGGTTAGAGACGTGCTATCGCACATGCCTGTTTTGCACCTGTTCCAGAAAGCCATTTCATTGCCCAGCACCATGTAGTGCCCGTTACTCAGCCGCGTAAATTCATGGTGGAAATCACCTTCCCCCCATTCGGTAGCTGTTTGGGTTTTAGGGGCAGTCCATAGCACATTGCCGTCGTAATCTATTTCGTAAGGCACATCATTGGCGAGGAAAGTAATAGTTCCTGCTGTTGATACTTTCAGGTCGCGCACGCCCAGCGATTCGGTGGGTATCCCTTTTATAGCCGGTAAAAACCAAACGGGTTCCCCCGCCATATTATACAGGGTTTTATTGCCATCCGAAAATAGGTAGGCACTTGTATAATGGGTGGCTTTTTTAGTTACTTCGAGCCGCGTTTCGCAGCCCTGGCTCTTCGGTAAACTCATGGTGCTGAAGTGGTGCAGCCCGCTTTTTACCTTCTTGCCGCCGGGAGCGGTATAGGCAACTTCCCATGTATATTCTTTGCCAAAGGCGGGTACTTCTTTAATGGCCTTATCTGTTGTTACTGCGAAAGTTTGTGCAATGTGGCGCTCAAAATCGGTTTCGATGGTATAATTACCTTCAGCAATTTCGAGTTTGTAACTGGCTGTTTTTGCCGAGGCGAGTGGGTAAGAAAACCTGATTATCCTGTAGTTAAGTGCACTGCCTTCCTTTGGCCAAACCCCGGAATAGGCATGCTGCGATAAGGACAGGATTAAGGATAGAATGAATAACTTCTGCACTTTTTTTATGGCAAGGTATGTTTATTTTTAATGTTGTTGCCTAATTTATCGTTGAAAACCAATCGGTTTACCACTTAAATTTTAATGGGGCGTTGCACACCCGGCAAGTTATTTATCCCGTTTTTTTCAGCATTCCATATGAGTTGTTCCAGCTCTTTCCTGCTGTTAATGATGCTGGAGCGGTATGATGGGTTAGCAACCCATTTTTTCTCCGTGATGTTATATTTCTGTGGGGTTGCGGCCCAGATTACTTTTTTGTCAAGGCCCATTATGAACATATTCCAATATGGGAAGCACATAGAAACAAACATTTTATTATCTGGCAATTCGGTGGCTATGCCTCCCTGGCGGCCCAGCCGGCTAATATCGGCATCTATTTTTTCGCTTCCCACAGCGCATTGGGCAGACCATAGTTCCTTTAGCGGGGCGTTGGGTACGCCCTGTTCTTTAAACATAACTATTGACGGTAAGCGGCTGGCATGGTTAATGTCATTATCAAAAAGGTATAAATAGCCTTTTGCCGATACCCTTACAGCATGCTGCTCGCTGAACTGCGGGTTAGTTTTTTCAGGTACGCCTTTTTTGAAGTGTTCGCCATATTCGTTGACTATTGTACCCTCAGGGTATTTGAGCACAACAATTCGGTTAATGTCTTTAAAGCTTACATATATTTTCTTTGTTTTTTCGTCAAAGTAAAAGGCATTGGCGTGGGCATCTATATTTGCGTAGCCGTTTATCCCTTCATGGTTGAAAATGTCGGAGTGCTTAAAGTAATTAACGGACCTCCATTTCCAGGCAATATTGCCCATTGCATCATATTCAATAATGGTGCAAAAAGGGATAAGTAGTATTTGCGTACTATCTGGTTTCACGCTGCTGTTATAGCTTACTATGGAATTGCTGTCGCAATCACCTGCCTTGCATTTATGCCATGCAACCAGTTCATTGCCAAACACCATGTAGTGGCCATTATTCAGTTTCACAAACTCATGGTGGAAGGTGCCTTCGCCCTGTGTGCCTGCGTTGGGGTTTTTCGGGGCAGCCCACAAAACCTTTCCATCATAGTTTATTTCATAAGGCCAGTTATTGCCCAGGAAGGTGATAGAGCCGGTAGGCGATAACTTGAGGTCGCGTATATCGAAATTATTGGGCTGGGTGCCATCAATATTGGGCATAAACCATACCGGGTCGCCCTTCATATTATACAAAGCCCTGTTGCCGTCAGAGAAGGCATATTTATCGGTTGGTTTATCAAACGGGGTTGTTACCTTCAGCCGCATTTCGCAATCATTGATGCGCGGAACTACGAGGGTGATAAAATGGTGCAATGCCATTTTTGTGGCTATGCCTCCTGTAGCAA
This sequence comes from Flavipsychrobacter stenotrophus, assembly GCA_947372365.1. GTDB lineage: Bacteria > Bacteroidota > Bacteroidia > Chitinophagales > Chitinophagaceae > Flavipsychrobacter > Flavipsychrobacter stenotropha_D. Next base: position 2,667 of record CANBTK010000541.1, read on the forward strand.
GCGCCACAGCCCGCCACGTATATTCTTTGCCAAAAGCAGGTACTTCTGCTATTGCCCTACTGCCGTTACAGTTAATTGTTTTGTTGATGTGCTGTTCAAATGCGGTTGCTTCGGGATAATTGCCCTCTGCTATTTCCAGCCTGTAGTGTGTTGTGTTGGCTGGCGCACCCGGGAATGAAAAGCCAATTATCCGGTAGTTGAGCGCGCTGCCTTCGCCCGGTAAATCCTGAGCCAGTAGTTGCAGGGGCAGCATGAGTAAACAAATGAATATTCTTACCACTTTAGTTATTTATTTTTATTAGCCGTTATTGGGTAAGGCACGTAGCTGCACCACATGCATAGTTAAGTGCATGCAAGGGAGCCGTAGCC
>CANBTK010000542.1 GCA_947372365.1 Flavipsychrobacter stenotrophus
GCTGGCAAACAAATATGAACCTGCCTGCGCGGGTATCGTATAATACCACGGGGTTGCTCACAGTTGTACCTCCAAAAGGCATCCAGTTTTTAATAAGGTTGGTAAATAGCAGCGTGCCATTATCTTTATAGAATGATATGCTGGCGTTGTTAACGCTAACTATATAGCCGCTATCGGAAATTGCAACTGAATTATCTGAAGGGGTGGAGCCATTAAATGTATTGGCTGCAAAATTAGTACCCATCACCGGGTGTACCGATGTGGTTTTGTTGTACATCCCTTTGGCTATTTCTATTGCCTCCTTTATCCTGAGCTTTTCGTCTTTAATGCTGTCAATATAACGCTGGCCGGGTGCGCTCATGGCTTCAGCCGGAATGCCGGCTGCAACGCCCTGTAAAGGCTTGCCGTCCCAAACCGTATTAGATATGCCCCCGCACGAAACTGCGGGCGCAGGTACGCCATACATAAGGCCATCATTTTTGCCCGGCTGCTGTGCCCGGCTGGCGGTAAATGTTGCCAAAACTAGTAGTGTAGTGATTATGCGTTTCATCAGGCTTGTGTTTTAAGTGGTTAAGCGTAGTGGAAGTAATTAAATAACAAAAACTTCACCTACTAAAGTAAACAAAAATGAGCAAAAAGTAATAAAGAATTAAGAAATACTAAAAAAATTACGGTGGCCGTTTACACCATGTGCCACCCGGGTGCCATAAACCAAAAACAGCCCCCGCTTTGGCGGGGGCTGGTACATTACTAACCTAAAAAGTTATAATCAATCAGGCTTTTTGCCTTCAAGGTAAGTATTAATGGTTTGCAGGTTGCCCTGTGTGCTGCCCTTGCCGTCGTTTACGCCAACAGAGTAACCGCTATAGTGCGATGAGCCTGAGCCCGGCGCGTTATTGTCAAGGTCAATTTTCTTCCTCATATAGGCAGGGACATTTTCCATGTCATCGCTGCTTTCTGAAGCCTTTATTTTGAAGCTCATGTTGCGTAAGCGCTCAGCACGCTCTTCCAACGCCCTTTTCTGCTCTTCAAACCTTCTCTTTTCTTCTATTTCGTCGGCAGTAAGTACGCGGTCGCCAATTTTCATAACAACATCATCAACCTGCTCTTCTTTTTTAAGCACAAGGCGCATTGCTATTTCTTCTACTGGCTTTTCTTCGTAAACGAAGGCAGGCTTTGGTTCTTCCACCATTTCCTGGCGTAGCTCCTGTACTGGCTCCTGGTAGGTTGCCTCAACGGTTTCTTTTATGTAAAACTGCATTGGCTCTGGTTCCGGCATTTCTACCAGTACCGGCGTAAGGTCCACCTGCTGAGGGGCATCTATTTTAGTTTCCAGGCGAATGTCAGGTATTGTACCCGCAACGCTGGCTTCTTCAAGCTTGAAGTTGATTTTTTCTGGCTCTTTAGCTTTGAAAGAAGGGAAGTCAATATTGATTTCTTTGTAGTTAAAACCAGTAGCTATTACGGTAACTGCAATCCTGTCTTCCAGGTTAGGGTCGTGGCCCATACCCAGTATTACATCGCAATTGTCGCCTGCCATCTGCTGCACATATGCCTGTATTGCTTCGGCCTCATCCATGGTATGCTCGTACTCGCCAGATGAAGAGGTAATATTAAGCAGCAGCCACTTAGCGCCGCGTATATCGCTATCATTAAGCAATGGCGAGTTGAGCGCCTGCTCTACCGCCATAAGCGCACGGTTTTCACCAGTAGCCTGGGCGCTGCCCAGTATAGCTACGCCGCCATTTTTCATTACAGTACAAACGTCCGCGAAATCCACGTTTATCTGGCCTGTAGTAGTGATTACGTCAGTAATACATTTAGCAGCAGTAGCCAAAATGTCATCAGCCTTGGCAAATGCCTGGGTGAAAGGCAGGTTGCCAAACTGCTGGCGCAATTTATCATTAGAGATAATCAGGATTGTATCTACATGGTCGCGCATACGGTCAATACCTTCCTGGGCCTGTTTCATACGTTTGCGGCCCTCATAAGTAAATGGGGTAGTAACGATACCTACAGTAAGTATACCCAGGTCGCGGCATATTTTTGATACCACAGGGGCACCACCCGTACCCGTACCACCGCCCATACCGGCAGTGATAAAGGCCATGCGTGTATTTACTTTTAATATTTTAGCAATGTCTTCAATGCTTTCCTCACATGATTGTTTTCCGATTTCAGGGTTTGCACCAGCCCCAAGTCCCTGGGTAAGATGTGGGCCCAGTTGGATTTTGTTAGCCACCGGGCTTAATGTTAATGCCTGGGAATCGGTATTACACACGACGAAATCTACGCCGTCAATGCCCAAACTGTGCATGTAATTTACGGCATTGCCCCCGCCGCCACCTACACCAATTACCTTAATAATTGAGGACTGATTTTTAGGGATTTCAAAATGTATCATATTAATTGATTTGTGAGTTATGAAATAATGGTTAGTTTTATTAGAGAAAAATTTAATGGAGTTGTGTGTTTAGTTTATTTCCTGGTCGTCAACGTCTTCAAAGAGTTTCATGAATTTTCCTTTCAGGCCGTCGAACATTTTTTTGACTTTATCATTTTTCGGGGCGGCCTTTGCTCTGGCCTCTTCAAATATTTCTTCTATATCTGTTTTAGCTTTTGGTGGCGCCTCTGGTATCGGGTCTGTTGCAACTGAAGATGTTCCAAGGTCTTCATTGTTCAGGTGGATATAATTGCCACCCTCACCAGCGAAGCGCAACCTGCCACTTTCGTAGTCGTGGTAGCCTCTTAATATCAGACCTATACAAGTTGAGTACATAGGGTTCATCAGGGCATCAGAATGGCCACCGGCAAGGTGCTCATTAGGTGTGCCCAGGCGTGCACCCAGTCCGGTTACAAACTCAGTAAGCTGGATGAGGTTCCTCAACTGTGCTCCACCACCCGTGAGGATGATACCACCATAAAGGCGTTTTTCAAGGTCAACCTGCTTCAGGTGGTAAACCACATAGTCAAGAATCTCCTGCATCCTGGCCTGGATGATATGTCCCAGGTTTTTTACAGAAATTTCCTTGGC
>CANBTK010000543.1 GCA_947372365.1 Flavipsychrobacter stenotrophus
TAACCAGCAGCCAGTGAGCCAGCTGCCCAAGCAAGCCTAACGGAAGTGCGTAATCCACTTCATCCGTCATCATCACTCCCCCATCTACTTTGTCAAAAGTATGGGTATGCTCCCAAAGTGCATAAGGCCCTTGCATCTGCATATCCACAAATTTGTAGTTGTTTTTTACTGTGCCTATTTTCGTTACCCACTTCATAGGAATACCCAAAAGGGGCTTTACCCTGTACTCAATATTCATGCCTTCATAAACTGCTTCGTCTTTTAAATCAGAAACAATCACGAACGCCATATCCCCCGGCGTTATCTTAGCGAGGTTGCGGGGTGTTGAAAAAAACTCCCATGCCTTCTCTACTGATATAGGTAAAAACTGCTTCCTGTATAACTTATATATTTTCATAAAACACTGCAATTAAACCTATTATCTTCACTTATTTAAACAACTCAAAGAAGTACTTATCATAGCATATCTTAAACCACTCGGTATACTGCGCCGGGTTGGCATGCAGCTCAGCATCCAGCTTATCTACAGTTATGTACCTCCACTCTGCCACCTCATTAGGGTCTGGCTTGGGCAAGCCATCAGCTATGCCTGTAAAAACGTGGTCATATTCATATTCCGTCAGCCCATTATCCAACTTGGCATTATAAACAAATGTAAAGGCCAGCTTTAAAGGGCACGATAGCTGCATCTCTTCGTTCAGCCTTCTTATGGCTGCATGCTTTACGCTTTCGCCCTCGCGCGGATGGCTACAGCAGGTATTGGTCCACAGGCCCGGCGAGTGGTATTTGCCATCGGCACGCTTTTGCAGCAGCAATTGCTTTTTGGAATTAAAGATGAAAACCGAAACTGCCCTGTGTAGTTTACCCTCCACATGCGCTTGCATTTTTTCCATTAACCCCAGTTCATTGTCCTGCTCATCAACGAGCACCACAAACTCTTCATTCTTAATTTCTTCCATAACTATATTAAACTAAACCTATGCCTGAAATATGATGTGGCCAAAAGCCCGAGCTTATGCCCGTCGGATATCCTTACCCTTTCCATCAAAATACGAGCCGAAGGTATTGACCTTATCTTACTAAACAAGGTTTTGTAGTAAACAAATGCAACATAAACTCCAAACCTCGATGCAGGAGGCAACTTTTTTATCCCCTCAAATGCTTCATGGAAATCCTGGTCAATATCTGATTCTATTTGCCGTTTTTCCTTGTCTGTGAATGCCTTGAAATCAACGCCCGGGAAATAAGTACGCCCTAGCTCTTCGTAGTCGCTTTTTACGTCGCGCAGGAAATTTACTTTCTGGAATGCAGCGCCCAATTTCTGCGCCGAGCTTTTCAGGCTATCGTAAAGCGCGTTGTTATTTTCGGTAAAAACCCTGAGGCACATGAGCCCTACTACCTCAGCCGAACCGAGAATGTAGTTGCCATATGAATTGTCATTATGGGTACTTTTAAAAAGGTCTGTTTCCATGCTTTGAAGGAAGCATTCTATTAGTTCCCGCTCAATGCCATATGTGTGCACCACGCACTGGAAACTATTTAAAATGGGGTTAAGGCTTATTTTACGGTCAATTGCCTTCCATGTTTCTTCCTTAAATTCATAGAACAACTCCTCTTTGTTGTAGTTATGAAAAGTATCAACAATTTCATCCGCAAACCGCACGAAACCATAGATAGAATAAATGGGGCCCCTTAGGTGTTTTTGCAAGCACCCAACTCCAATAGAAAAACTGCTACTGTAAGAAGTCGTAGTAATTTTACTGCATGCCAGTGAAACATCGTCGTATATCTGCTTCATGAATGATGTGGTTTTAGCGTTTTCAATAGTTGCCCGGCGGCTACCTCGCCCGATATAAGTGCTGGCGGCACACCTGGCCCGGGCACAGTAAGCTGCCCTGCGTAAAAAAGGTTTTTAACTGCTTTGTTACTTAACGATGGTTTTAAAACAGCCGTTTGCGACAGCGTGTTAGCCAGCCCGTAAGCGTTGCCTTTATAGGCATTGTAGTCACTTACAAAATCATTAATACAGTAGCTTTTCTTGTAGATAACGTGCTCTTTAATTGTATCTACGCACAACAGTTCCAGCCGGTTCATTACTATATCAAAATAATGCTCCCTTATCTCAGGGGTATCAGTAAGGCCGGTTGCAACCGGTATTAATATAAAAAGGTTTTCCATGCCTTCCGGCGCTACCGATGGGTCGGTTTTAGAAGGGGCGCACACATAAAATAACGGGTCCCTTGGCCATTGCGGCTGTTCATAAATATCTTTAGCATGTTCATCCAGCGATGTATCAAATACAAGGTTGTGGTGAATCAGTTTTTTGACTTTCTTATTGATGCCCAGGTAAAATATAAGGCATGATGGCGCAAAGGTTTTTTTATCCCAATACTCCTCCGAATAGTTGCGGTATGGAGGCTCCAGGAGTTTTTGCTCTATGTGGTGGTAATCGCCGGTGGCTATTACCGCATCTGTAGCAAACACTCCCCTATTGGTATTAATTGCAGTTGCTTTACCAGCTGCCACCGATATATTTGTTACTTCAGTGCTTGTTTTCAATTGCACACCAAGGCTGGCCGCCAGCTCATGCATAGCCTTTACAATCTCGTGCATGCCACCCATGGGGTACCAGGTACCCATAGCAATGGCCGCATAGTTCATCATGCTATAAAGTGCAGGTATGCGGTCGGCCATCGCCCCTAAAAACAGTACAGGGAATTCCATTAACGCAATCAGCCTTTCGTCTTTAAAGTACTTGCGCACATGCTTGCTTACCGATGTTAAGAGCTGCATTTTGGGCGCATTGGATATAACTTCTAAATTGGCAAATTCGAGCCACGATTTACATGGCTTATAAACCATCGTGCCCATACCAATTTTATACTTGAGCTCGGCTTGCAATAGAAATTTGGCCAACTGTTTTGAGCTGCCCGGCTCTATTGCCTCAAACGCTGCATAGGTATCGGCCATTTTCACTGGTAAGGTGACAGTATCGCCTTCTCCAAACAACATCTGGAAACCT
>CANBTK010000544.1 GCA_947372365.1 Flavipsychrobacter stenotrophus
AGAAATTCAAAAAAAGCTACTGGCGGCTATATTTAAAATACCTTGTCATTAAGTGGTACAATAAGAATACCGACTACTACATTGTGCAGACACCACACATGGTGGAAGAGCTATTGGCAACCGGGTTAAAGGATGCAGCACATTGCCTGCAGATACCTTTCTATGATACTGAAAAGTATAAAGGTGCAACTATCCCCTTTAAGCAGCGCCCGGCCGATGAGTTTGCGTTTGTAAGCACGCCATCGCCACAAAAGAACTACCCTACCCTGCTGGATGCCTGGGAACACCTGCATTCCCTTGGGCATACGCCCGCACTGCACATTACTATCGATGCCACCGCACCGCACCTGCTGGCACGGATAGATGAAATGAAAGCTAAGGGCATCCGCATATACAACTACAGCTATGTAGACCCGCGCGACCTTTACTTCAAGTACCGCTACCTGGTATGCCCTTCGGTTATGGAAAGCTTTGGGATGCCGCTTATAGAGTCGGTAGATAGCGGCATGAAGGTGCTGGCACCTGACCTGCCCTATGTTTACGATGTTATTAAGCCCAGCCTTACCTTTAACCCCTGGGACAAAACCTCTATAGCCAATGCTGTGTTAACCGCCCTGAAACAGGAGCTTCCCTTCCCGGAAGTGGTTACCAAAAATGAGGTGGATAAGTTACTAAAGTTGTTGGTTGATTAATACTGCCTCTTTATGGAAGTATCCAACTCGTTAGAAGTGTGGGATAACTATGTATCAGCAACAAAAAAGCCTTTATCGCTATGATAAAGGCTTTTTTAATATGGGGAATGTGGTGTATTAGATTTTCCAGTCGTCAACGTTCGAACCTTCCTTCATTTCTATTGTGCTTGCTGGCGTTTCGTTGGCTTCGCCGGCAGGGGTATGGTTAGTGTGGTTGCTATGCTCGCCGTGGTTTGGATGTTCTCCGCCTTCTTCGTTTTCATGATCGTGGTTAAACGCGTCAAAATCGAAATCGGGCATTAAGTCTGTTTTTACGTAGTTGATAGTGTCGGTAAGTGCTGCAAGAAACTTATTAAAATCTTCTTTGTATAGAAACATTTTATGCCTGTCGTAGCCATTATCATCAAAGCGCTTCTTACTTTCGGTAATAGTTATAAAGTAGTCGTTGCCACGGGTTGAGCGTACGTCAAAGAAATAAGTCCTTCTTTTGCCTGCTTTTATACGTTTACTATAGAGGCTTTCATTACGGTTATCACCGCGGGGTTCACCAAAGTTTTTATTTTCGTACGACACAAATCTGTTTTATTAAGTTACAAAATGATTACGGAAAATTAAGATATTCACACAAATTTATGAAAACTATGTAAGTATCCAAAAAATAATCTTAGTACTTAATTTCTTTTTCTAAAAAATCCTTATAACCCATAGTATTCGCTTATTTTGTACATCGGCTATGCGAAAATTGCAACTTCTTTTTGTTTGTTTTTTTGCCTCTTTTATATGCGGGGCACAGATACCTGTGAACAACCCAATAGACCCAAGTGACACCACACTTAATGAAGCTGTGTCTTTTATAAATAAGTATTTTAGCGAATTCAAACCTGGGAAGTTGCCGGACTTCCGCAAGTACTGGCCGGAACAAGATTGCAAGGACTATCATTTGCCCGACCAGCTGCTTTTTGCTTTAAATACCGAAATACCCACTTATTTGCTGGGAAAGCCTACCATTTTGTATGCCCGCCCCGAAAATGAACTGATACATGTTAAAACAATGTTCAGTAAAAATGATTCGGCCGATAACATCCTGGTCATCTCCATAACGAACCATTATATCAACCGCAAAAAAGATGGGACAATGGTTTTTATTAACCCTATGCACATGGTTAATGATGCCTGGGAATCGGTGACCGTACACAACATCAACTATTACTACCCCAAATACCACAGGTTTAATAAAAAGAAAGCCGCACACCTTGCGCATAACATTTCAAAACTGGAAAAAGAGTGGGGGCTGCAACCTATACACATCCGCTATTATTTTGCCGATACTAAGGAGGAGATAGAGCATTTCCGCGGATTCGATTTTACCATAGCCATGGGCAACAGGGATAAACCCAGCGGCATGTCTGATGGCATAGACAACATCATTTACTGTGGTGGCTGGGGCGAAAACTATTTTCATGAAGTAGTGCATATCTACCTTAACCGGCTGTTCCCAAAGTCGCCACTCACCGAGGGGCTGGCCGTTTTTTATGGCGGCAGCCTGGGGCACGACCTGAGCTGGCACCTGGGCCGGGTGAACCAATACCTGCAGCAGCATAAAGAGGTAAACCTTAACAAGCTGGAAGATTTTTATTATATTGATAATTACACCAACCCCAATAGCACCATCCTGGGCATGCTGGTAATGGCGGCTTATAAAAAGGAGGGCATAGCAGGCATAAAACGGTACATGGGCTACAACAGCCTCGGTGCATTACTGCAAAAAGAATACAATGTAAAGAAAGGGGAGTGGGATACCTTTTTAAGGCAGCAGGCACAAGAGTTAAGTAAGTAGTAAACAAATCTCCGATATATTAGGCGGCATATGCTGCCTAAGCTCAATTATTTCAATACTTTTATGCCGGAAAACTTTAAACCATTGTTTATTAATGCTGTTCAATTCGCTTGAGTTCCTTATTTTTTTCCCAGTAGTTACTCTTCTCTTTTTTGTATTGCCACACAGGCACCGTTGGTTTTTGTTGCTGGCGGCATCTTGCTTTTTTTATATGTTTTTTAAGCCAGAATACATTCTCATACTGGCTTTTACTATAGTTATTGATTATTTCGCAGGTATATTTTTAGAAAACGAAACGCGAAAGGAAAAGAAGAAGGCATACCTTATACTAAGCCTTGTCGCCAATATAGGGGTACTGGCCGTATTTAAATATTATAATTTCATTAATGGCAATATTACAGGGCTTGCTTCGCTTATGGGTTTTAAAAACCCTTTTCCTAGTTTTGGCCTCATATTACCAATTGGCTTGTCCTTCCATACTTTTCAGGCAATG
>CANBTK010000545.1 GCA_947372365.1 Flavipsychrobacter stenotrophus
CCTAAAAGAGCACACAGTACATTTATTTCCAGAATTGAAAAGCTTGTTTTCTTTTAAAATGCAAACATAGGAGTGGCGTTTTTCTTTGCTCCTTTCTTTTTCGCCAGAAAAAAGAAAGGAGTGGAGAGGCGATTAGAGTAACCCCTTATAAGCAGCCTGTACTGACGGTAATTCTTGCAAAAGGATTGGCAGTACTGCGTTGTAGATGATGAAATGTTATTTTCCCGGACAACAATGATTGGTAACAAATATTTATTGGCACTAGGTTGGCTTATTTACCTAATACAAAGCCTGTTAGGTAGCCCAGGCAAAGTACCCCCCAGGAATAAAAAATGAAGAACCATATTACCAGTACTATGCGCCGTTTAAACTGTATGTCATCTTTATTAATGCCCAGTGAGAAAAATATAAATGCCGAATACAGGAATGAGCGGTACAGGTACTTCTTATATTGCTTTTCCTTTTGGTCAAGCTCGGCTATAGCTTTAATCTTATAAACATCATCTTGCAGGTAGGTGTAGTTAATGATATTATTAATGACAAAAATAACCAGCAGCGAGAAGAAGGTGATATAAATAATCCGTGCCTTTTTATTGCCATAGTTAGTAAAAAAGCCCGAAAAGAACCTGAAGAAGGCATTCTCATACCTGTCGTTATAGGCAATATCAGCCGCCTTAGCCAGTTCTGGCTCATAAGTGTCTTCATAATTTTTCTTAAGTTTCAGGTATAGCTCTTTGTGGGTGTATATATCTTGGTCGTCACTGAATATAGCCAGGGGGAAATGGTCGGGGTCGAAGCCCAGTTTACAGTGGCTAAGTACTTTGGGGTCCAGCTTTAACGACTTACTGGTAACATTTGCCAGGTACAATTTTATGCGGGCAGTATCAATCTTGTGTATATGAAAGTCCGTTATTTCGCAATCATCAAAGGTTACTTTAATGCGGGCAGGTGCCGATAGCGAATCAATATCAAGCAAGCCGGCATTGCAGTGGCAGAAGTATATGTTGTTCCTTACATTATTGTGCAGCAGCAGGGTATCCCTGAACTTGGCATAATGGAACTTTATTACAGGCAATGGTGGCAGCGCAGCGTTAAAAATGGAATCAGAAACTATCTTGCGGAATTGCGTGTACCTGTAGTCAAAGTTCTTGAGTTCCAGCTTTGCTACATGCCCGGTATCGCGCAGGTAGCCCCCCAGGTAGCGGAAATACTTTTGCGACCGTTTAATGTAATCACCCCATGTGCTGTCATCTTTTTTTTGAGCAATAGTATCATCCCTGGTAATAAGTTGGTTTTTGGCTACAAAAGGGGTGTCCATCTCTATAGAGTCGGTATAAGGCAATATCTTCAGGTTTTTCCCATCAGGCTTAAAACTAACCGTATAATAGGCATATAGTTTATTCGTGTTGTCTATCTTATCCTGCCTTTTATTCTTATTGCTCGCGGCCGTACTGCCAAAATAGTCAACATAATTGGCCGCCTGTTTGTCGGTGTATAAAAACATGAAGGTAATGCCAGCCAGCCCTATAGTAAATAGCTGGCCTATTTTCATGAGGGTATCCCCCATTATCAAAAGTTTTATTTTCTGTTTCACTACCTGGTTTTTGAAATGGTGAACAATGAAAACGAACTAAGTGCTGCTATCATAATAAGGCAGTAGAAAAAATTAATGGGGTTAGCAAAGCTCAGCGATTTGGCCAGGCCCACAGGGTACAACAGCGAAAAATAATAGCTCAGTTTGTCGCCTATAGAATAGCATAGAAAATAGATGCCCATAAATGAGGCACTGTATTTTGCCGGCGAAAACCTGATGGTGTACGAGATAATTATGGGCGCTATAAATAATTCGGCAATGCTTTGTATAAACACAAAGGCGAGAAGGGTATTCTGCACATAATTGGTTATTTCGCCGGCACTGGGTGGCTGCATACGGTCACCATCTGCACTTAGCCCTGCCTGCCCTTTGCTGCATAAATTGATGAGCAGCATAAACCCGGCGGTAAACACCAGGAAGCCCAGCGCAACAATAACTTTCTGAAATTTCTCGGGGAATATCCTATCAATTGCAGGCAAAGCGAATAGTGTAGATGCACCCACCACTAACAGGAATATCCCGTTCCAATTGCTTAAAGCTATACCATTAAAAGTTGCATAAATCGGTTTGGCATAAATCAAGGTGTTTTGCAGAAACCAAAAAATAATCATAGTAAAAAAAAGGCCGTATAATACAGCCGGGTTTTCTTTCAATCCCGGCTTCCTGCTTGTGTAAAAAGTATTGGCGGGGTACTTATTCTTGTGCAGGAAAAAATACCCGCAAACCAGGATAAACGTAGCAGTGCTTAAAATGAATACGTTATTAATAGGGTTTCCGTAAAACACGACATAGAGCAGGCACCCCAGAAATACGAAAGTAAGCAATACAGGCACTGCTATCCTCGCTGCTTTATTGGCCAGCCAACCTGTGTTGTCGGTAGGCCTTGTGTTTTTAGAAGCCTGCTTGTAGAGTGCAAAAGCAGCCAGGTTAATAATGCTAGCCAGCCCGCTTAAGTAAAGCAGGTAGTGCGTGTTGCCAGTAAATGCCCGGGGTAAATACGTAGCAACAAAGATGGCACCATAGGCCCCGAGCACATTAAACAGGTACAGGATAGAGCAACGCAGTTTAAGGCGGCTGTCGTCTCCGGTTTCTCCCACTAGCGTATATAGGCTGGGCCTGAACAAACCCGCGCTGAGTATAAGTAGCAAGCTGGTAAATAGCAGGAATAAATCGCAGTACCGGATACCAAATCGCCCGAAGCTGCCCAGGCCTATTAGGGATTCGGGGATATAGTCATACGCAAGCAAGCTGGCGCAGCAAGCCATCTGCAACACAATGGAAACTCGTATTGACTTGCTTTTACCCAGAAAGCGGTCAGAGATGTACCCGCCAAATATGCACGCCAGGTATATTAAACTGGTGAGCAGCGGCGGGAAATTGTCAAACTTTTTGCCCGCAAGCAATAATGTAGAAAACGCT
>CANBTK010000546.1 GCA_947372365.1 Flavipsychrobacter stenotrophus
CACGGGAGGGCCGCACACCTACCATACCTACACGGCCAATGGCACCTATACCGATACCGTTATCGTAACTACCATTGCTGGCGGGGCATACCCGGTTGGCTGCATAGACACATTAATTCGCCCTAATTATGTAAACATCAGCGATACCAGCATCAGGGTCCGTTTTAATTTAACCGATACTATTGCCAGTTGCCCACCGCTTGTTACGCTGGCTACCAGCACCACTACGCCCCCCACCGGCAACTATTACAAGTGGAAGCTAGGCTTCGACTCCATTTCTGTCGCAAGTACTTTCCCCAATGTAACCGGGGTGTACAGTTATCCCGGCGACTATACCATTACCCTGATAGACAGTAACTCTATAGGCTGTATAGATTCCATTAAGCGCATAGTACATGTGGGCGGCCCTACCGGGGTGCTGCTATTTTCGCCTGACAGCGTTTGTGCCCCCGGCTATGTGCACCTGCACCTGGTGAGTACCAGCGCTGCCCCGCTTGACAGTACCTATGTTTGGTTTGTACCACCCTATGGTGGCTTCACTACCGATACCCCCGGCTACCTGGCATACTACACCACGCCGGGAGCCTATAACCCTTATGTAATTATAGACAGTAACGGCTGCCAGGTTGCAGTGCACACTGCCGACTCTATTTTTGTTTACCCTATATCGCATATCACAGTTAACCACCCACCGGTTACCTGCGGGTATTCGGTGCAGTTAATTGCCAGCGGCACGCCCGTATATACCTGGCTGCCAGCCACAGGGCTTACATGTACCAACTGTGCCAACCCTATTGCATCGCCTACGGCACCAACTACGTATAGTGTTGTTGGCACCAATATTTATGGCTGCCGGGATACTGTAACTACCTATGTGGTGATAGACACCCCAAAGTCAATAACCATTACCGGGCAGCCGCATATTTGCCTGGGTAGTTGCGATTCGCTTACCGGCAACGGAGGCAACGGCTTTTATACATGGTACGGAGCAGCGCTGTCTTGTAATATTTGCCAGAGTGTTGTCGTGTGCCCGGTTAGCACATCGGTTTACACGCTGGTGGCTACCGACACACTGGGCTGCCGCGACACCAACTACTTAAGGGTATATGTAGAGCCATTCCCATCGTTATACTTTACGCCTTACCCGGCGGTGGTATGCGATGGCAGGCCGTCGCAAATAACGGCCCACGGCGCAGCCATCTATACATGGCGGCCTAACCTGGCCATATCGTGCGATAGCTGCGATGCGCCCTACCTGACACCGGGCAACAACGTTGTATACTCAGTAACCGGCACCAGCATTTATGGCTGTGTGAGCAACATAGATTTACCTGTTATTGTAATAAAGCGCACCGGCAGCACCCTAAGCGACGATACTACCATCTGTTTTGGCACTAGTGCCCAGCTTTATTCGCACGGAGGCAACCATTACGAATGGGTAAACCCCTACCACCTCAGCAATGCATCAATACCCAATCCGGTTGCCAACCCTGATACTACAATAACTTACACCGTAATTATAACAGAAAATGCTTGTTTCACCGATACGCTAGCAGTGAAAGTAACGGTTGCGCCTATACCCATCATCAGCCTTACATCAACCGTTACCATTATTGCAGGCACTTCCATACAGCTGAATGGGCATGTGGCTAACAATGTTAACGTAAAGTACACGTGGTCCCCATCGGAATCACTTACCTGTTCGGAATGCCCGAGGCCGGTAGCTACGCCAACTGCCAACACTACTTATTCGGTAACCGTTATTTCAACCGATGGCTGCGTAGCAGACACCACGCTGGATATACACATGTATTGCGATAACAGCCAGGTTTTCATACCCAATACTTTTACGCCTAACCGCGATGGCATAAACGACCAGTTTTTCGTGAGTGGCAAGGGCCTTAGCAGTATCAAGTCAATGCGTATTTATAACCGCTGGGGCGAGCTTGTTTTCGACCGTCAGAACCTGGCCGCCAATGACCCCGGGATGGGATGGGATGGCACTTTTAAAGGTAGCGAACTAGCGCCTGACGTATTTGTTTATGTGATAGACGCCGAGTGCGAGCTGGGCGAGGTATTCCATGTTAAGGGTAGCGTCGCTTTGGTTAGGTAAAATCTAAAAGGCGATATAATCCGTAACTTATAGCATGAAAAGTTGGGGAAAGGTTGTTACCGGTTTATGTATTTGCCTTGGGGCGCACGCAGGGTATGCGCAAGTAATTGACAATACCCTATCATTCAAAAATATCAATAGTGAACGGTATTTCAGGTTCAACTACGAAAACGATGTATTTCAGGCTATTGACGAATATTATACACAGGGCGTACATGTAGAAATTGTAGCGCCGGGCTTTAAAAATAACCCGCTTACAAAATTGCTGTTCCGGCCTAAATCCGGCCTTATAAAGTACGGGCTGGGCATAGAGCATAATGGCTACACCCCATCAAGCATCAGCAACGACAACATCTTGTATGGCGACAGGCCCTTTGCGGCTTGCCTGGAACTCAAATCGTTCCTAATTGCCATTAAACCTGAAAACAAGCAACGCGTATCAACCATACTCACAACCGGGGTTATTGGCAGCGCCGCCGGGGCTAAAGAAATGCAGGAATCTATACACCGCTGGCTGAATAATATAACACCGCATGGCTGGCAGTATCAAGTACACAACGACGTAATAATTAATTACGAACTAAACTACGAAAAGCAGCTTTTTGCCTACGGCAAGTTCATCTCGATAGATGCTGGCGCAATGGCAAGGGTAGGCACACTGAGCGATAAAGTGCAGGCCGGGGCTACGTTGATGGTTGGCTATTTCGATTCACCATTTAGCACCGAGGCACCAGGCAAAAATAGCCTGCACATATATGCCTACCAGCGGTCAGAGGTTGCAGCCATTGGCTACGATGCTACATTACGGGGCGGCCTTTTTAACCGCTCCAGCCCTTACACAATACCTGCGGGGGAGGTAACCAGAGTAACTTACCGCAACCGCCTGGGTATA
>CANBTK010000547.1 GCA_947372365.1 Flavipsychrobacter stenotrophus
TGGGTATTTTAGTTTGGCTGCTCGCAAGCCGTACCGATGTAGGCGTTACTTTGCTTCGCACACCGGGCCAGCTCTATCAGGAACAGCCTAATGGCCAGATGAGCAACTTATACAGCTACAAGATACTCAACAAAACTTTCAAGCCTAAAGAAGTGACCCTGAAGCCAGAGAATTTTGAAGGTACTATCAAATTGGTGGGCGAAACAAAGCTGATTGTTCCGAAAGACGGCTACATAGTAGGTACAATGTTCGTTTACCTGAATACTACCAATATAAAAGACAGGAAAACACCAA
The DNA here is from genome assembly GCA_947372365.1 of Flavipsychrobacter stenotrophus. Taxonomy (GTDB): domain Bacteria; phylum Bacteroidota; class Bacteroidia; order Chitinophagales; family Chitinophagaceae; genus Flavipsychrobacter; species Flavipsychrobacter stenotropha_D. The sequence goes on from CANBTK010000547.1 coordinate 295, forward strand.
TAACCATAGGCGTTTACGAAGGCGGTGTAAAAATTAAAACAATAACCACTTCTTTTTTAGGCCCATTTAACGGCAACTAAGCTGAATAAGGGCAAACAAAAGGGTTATAAAACAAAAGCATTGCGCTCAGGCGCAGTATCATTTTACTCTTAAATATTTTTTTATGAAATTAGGATGGGGGTGGAAGATTGCAATATTGTATGGCGGGTTTATGGCCATTATCATAGCACTCGTAATAGGTAGTTCCCGCCAGTCGTTCGACTTGGTGTCTAACGACTATTACGGCGAAGAGATTGCCTACCAAAAGGTAATAGACGCAAGTAAAAACCAGTCTGCCCTATCGCAGCCAATGGAGGTACATGCCAATGCCAATTCTGTTATAATAGATTTTCCGGCGGAGTTTAAGGATAAAATACTCTCGGGCAACATTCAGTTCTACAGCCCTGTTAATTCAAAATGGGACAGGAACTTTACGCTAAGCAAAGAGGGCAATTCAGTAAATATTGACCGTAGCAAATTGCAGAACACCCGTTACAAACTGAAAATATCCTGCCAGGTTGATGGCAAAAATTATTATCAGGAATCAGAACTTTATTTACACTCTTAAACATGAATACCCTCACCCTTACCATGGCTTTGCTGATGGGCTTCACCGGAAGCCTGCATTGCGCAGGTATGTGCGGCCCAATTGTATGGATTATGCCATTTCAGGCATTCAGCGGGCTGAAGAAAGCAGCAGCCCTGGCGCTTTACCATGGCGGGCGCATTTCGGTTTATGCGTTGCTGGCTGTCACCCTCCATTCGTTCAAAAACCTCTTTGACCCCAAGGTACAACAGTATATTTCTATTGCTTTGGGCATCAGCCTTTTAGTGGTAGGCATCCTTACTTTCATACCCAACCATTATACAAAGCTTAAGTTGCCATGGGCGGGCATGGTGCAAAAACAACTGGGCAATATCATTGGCCGCCCCGGCCTAAGCACCTTACTCTTTACCGGCATACTTAACGGGCTGCTGCCCTGTGGCCTTGTGTATATGGCGCTTTCAGCCTCGCTGGTAGCTACAACCCCATTTGCAAGTGCAACAATGATGTATGCGTTTGGCATAGGTACATTACCAATGCTCATTAGTATCACTGTCCTTAAAACGAAACTTACCTTCCTGCGCACAGCCAACATCCGCAAAATGGTTCCGGTTGTTGTGTTCACCTTCGGCTGCCTTTTCGTACTCCGTGGCATGAACCTGGGTATCCCCTACCTTAGCCCCAAAGTAGTAGTGGAAGCACACGGCATTAAAAGCTGTTGCTGCCATAAGAAGTAGGCGGAACTTTGATATTGTTTTAAATGCAGCAGCGTTTACCTGAAGTTTTCTATTTTTGATAAATATGAAAACATTGCCATTCCTTTTGTTTTGCCTCAACCCACTGGAACCCAACAAAGCAGACCCTGACTTTGAAGAAGAATACCTGGCTGGCGAAGCCAACGGCTTTTCCTGCCTCTTTTTTGATTACGACGCATTAGTAAGCGACGGCAGCATTAGTATCGCAATCAAGAGAATAAAACAATCCTCTACCATTGTTCCAATTATCTACAGGGGATGGATGCTAACCCCGCAGCAATACAAAGCTCTATACGATGCACTACTTGCTAAAAATTACTGCATGGTAAACACGCCTGAAGCTTACCAGAATTGCCATTACCTCCCGGATAGTTTAAAATTCATTGCAGCCCAAACGCCCAAAACCGTTTTTGAACCATATGATGGCAGCGGCAGCATTGAGCGCCTGCTGGCGAAAGTAAAGGAGTTTGGGAGCGCACCGGTGATTATAAAGGATTACGTAAAATCGGAAAAGCACGACTGGGCTACTGCATGTTTTGTACCCGATGCATCTGATACTTTACAGCTTCGGGTTACCATAAATAACTTCCTGCAGCTACGGGATAAATTTCTAAATGTGGGCATTGTGGTAAGGGAGTTCACAAAACTCAAAGAACTGACAACGCACTCTAAAAGCGGGATGCCGCTTATGGAAGAATACCGCCTCTTTTTTCTTAGAGGCAAGCTTATTGGTATCTATAACTACTGGGAAGAAGGGGATTACGATTTGGCAGTAATTGACCCGGCTGAATTTGAAGCATTGGCTCAAACCATAGAAAGTTCATTTTTCAGCATGGACATTGCCCGGCTTGCAGGCGGTGGCTTTGTAATTATTGAACTTGGCGACGGCCAGGTTTCAGGCCTGCCGGACAGGATGGATAAAAGCGATTTTTACCGGGAGCTGGGGATATTAGCAGCATTTAATTAAAGATACTTTCCCCCACACACAGCCTTAAAACACATTACAAGCCAATTCATTGAAATTCAGTAAGCCGCTTTAAAATCAAACTAACCCGCACAACAGCAGGAATTCCGGCGAAGCCGCTTTGCAATTCGCCATTTACCCCTTACGCCTTAGCGGTAAAAGATTATCTTTGCGCCCTATGAGTAAGGAAATTGTTGTAAGTGGTATCCGCTCTACCGGGCACTTACATTTAGGAAACTATTTTGGCGCCATACAGAACTATGTAAAAATGCAGGATGCTTATAACTGCTTTTTTTTCGTGGCTGATTACCATGCACTAACCACCCACCCTGACCCAAAGGAACTCAGGGCAAATGTATTCCGTGTACTGGCCGAAAATATTGCCAGCGGCCTGGACCCTGAAAAGGT
>CANBTK010000548.1 GCA_947372365.1 Flavipsychrobacter stenotrophus
AAAAGTAAAGGGCCTGCAAACTGATAAGAGCGGCACTGTTGTATACCTCTATGCCAGTGACCCTGCAAAACAAGACAGCTTCATACAGAGTGCCAATAAGAAGGGCTACGACGTAATGTTGATGGATTCGCCAATTGATACGCACTTTATAAGCCAGCTGGAGCGTAAACTGGATAAGACATCACTGAAGCGTGTAGATGCCGATGTAGCTGACAAACTGATAGACAAAGGCGAAGAGATATCTTTGGTACTTACTGATGAAGAGAAAGGCCAGGTAAAAGGGATATTTGAAAAGGCGATTACTAATGGCAACATGAAGGTAGAAGTGGAAGCGCTGAGCCCTAATGAATTCCCGGTAACCGTTACCATGGATGAGTTTATGCGCCGCATGAAAGATATGGCGAAGCTTGGTGGTGGCGGTATGAGTTTTTATGGCTCTATACCTGATAACTACAAAGTGGCTATTAACGGCAACCACAAGCTGATAGACAAGATACTAAAAGCAGATGAAGGCCTGCAGGCGCAACTGGCTAAACAAGCCTTCGACCTGGCTATGTTGTCGCAGGGTATGCTTACCGGCGCAGAGCTTACAGATTTTGTAACGAGGAGCCTTGAGTTAATTTAATTTACTGACAGAATACACGAATTGAAGCCTAGGGCCACCCAGTCCTGGGCTTTTTTATGCACACTTTATTATTTCCCTTTCATACCAGCGGCTGTTACCCTAATTTTGAGCAAAATATAAGCTGTAATACAATGGATTTAAGTGATAGCGTTTTACTGGGCATGTCGGTACATTTTGTAGGCAATAAAGGCACAGGTGGCGAATTGGTACTTTCTAAAGAACCGCTGCAGCTGGTAGAGAAAGACAAGGAGAAGCTTACAGCCCCATTCCTCAGCAGGTTCAGTGATGAGATGAGCATGTATTCGTTCCACCACCTGTCATCGCTCAATTATAACGAGGTATATAATTTTTGCCTGGAGGTATTTACAGACGACACTTCTTTTCACCAGAATTCGATAAACATTGCGAAGCACCTTTTTGAAAGCACGGAGCACCCGCAGATAAAAGAGGGAGAGCTGTATGTTTGCCACTATGGCAACTGTGTTGTTGATGGTGCATATGTGGAGGCTATTGGCATTTATAAGACTGAAGCGAAAAGCAATTTCCTTGATTTGACTATTGACGGCAAAGAGTTCAATATGGTACTCAGGGAAGGCGTTGAGGTTTCAAAATTTGATAAAGGGTGCCTTGTGTTCCCAACTAAAGCGGAGCAGGGCTTTGATGTATTGATAGCAGATAATGCCACCAAGGGCACCGAAGCGGTTTTCTGGCGGGAAACTTTCCTTAGTGTTGCCCCGCAGGCTAATGAATATTTCCAAACGAACCAGTTCCTTACGCTTACCAAGCAGTTTATTGCCAAGCAGGTGCCGCAGGAGTTTGAGATGGAAAAAACAGACCAAATAGACCTGCTCAACAAGTCGGTAGATTACTTCAAGGGGAACGAACAATTTGATAAGAAGAAGTTTGAAGATGAAGTACTCTATGATAAGGAGCTCATCAATTCCTTCAGGGCATTTGGCGATAGTTACAGCGAATCTAACGACATAGAGATACCCGACCAATTTGGTATATCGCTAATGGCTGTTAAAAAGCAGGCAAAAGTATTTAAGAGTGTTATTAAGCTGGACCATAACTTCCATGTGTACATACACGGCGATAAGAGCCTTATAGAAAAGGGCTACGACTCATCGACAGGCAAGAGCTACTACAAGCTTTATTTTGACGAGGAGTCTTAGGGCTAGCCCTGGAGTAAGCTGCTTAGCCATATAAACGCTGCCGTACCTAATGCGGCAATGAGCCCGCTGTTGAAAATTATCTTGAGCGCTTTAGCCCGGTCAGCTTTTACGTACTCTTCCATCCCTGCATTGCCCTGGCTATTTTCATCGAAGCGGAATACGGCCATCATGCCGAATGCTGCACAAAATTTCGATTGTGCCTGCATAAAACTGATTGCTGTAACATAGGCTGGTATGAAAATACTTATGGTGAGCAAATGCCCGGGCCGTGCTGCCAGTATGTAAGCTGCCATAATGATAGTTGCCACGCCAGCCCCTATGGCAATATTCCTTCTTTTAGCGATTTCCTTTTTGCCAATATTGCAAGTGCCGGGTATATACCCTTGGCCGGGCTGTGTTTCGTCAATCATAATAGCGAAGTTAGGCAGCCCTTATGGCTTATTGTTGCTAAACTGTCGTTTCCTGCGAAACAATTAACAAAGCCTTTTTTCGGGAGTTAATTTACAGGGCGTACATTTATATTTCACAAGGTTTTATTTTATGGCAGGTAAATACAGGGTTGCAATTCTGGGCTTGGGTGGGGTAGGTGCTTTTATTGGTGGCAAGCTCGCTGCACATTACTTGAATAGCCCATCAGTTGAGGTTATTTTCATTGCAAGGGGGGCTAATGAGCAGGCAATTAATGCAAATGGGCTTACGCTGGTTAGCTCGCTAGGCGAGCAGGTTGTGCGCCCCGCCATTGTTTCAAGCAACCCTTCGTTTATTGGGCCAATTGATTTGTTGTTGTGCTGCACTAAGGCTTACAGCCTTGCAGATAGTTTGGCGCCCTTTGCCGATTGCATAACATCATCGACCGTTATTTTGCCATTGCTGAATGGAGTTGACAATTCGGAAAAAATAAGGGGTATCTTACCTGGCGCGCAGGTATTAGAGGGCTGTATTTATATTGTTTCCAAGCTCATTGCGCCCGGCATAGTTAAACAAAGCGGAGATTTTTATTCCCTGCACTTCGGTGGGGCAGCGGCTGAGGGGCAATTGGATGCCATTCTCTCCCTTTTCAAAGATGCGGGCATTAATGCAACACTCGAAGATGATATTGTTGGCAAGCTATGGGCGAAATTTTCTTTTATTTCGCCTGTTGCTACTTACACATCGGCCCACAATATAAGTATTGGCAGCATACTGCAGGATGCCGGGCACC
>CANBTK010000549.1 GCA_947372365.1 Flavipsychrobacter stenotrophus
TTTTTGCCAAGTATGTTGGCGGCGGTAATATACAGGTTAGTTGCTTCATTAATGCTCTCAATAGTATCCTGCATAAAGAGGTCGTCGCCCCATGCTATAAGGTTATCCAGGTACTTCATTAAGACGTTTTTCATGAAGGCAACCACACGTATCCTTGCAATTGCGAAAGGCTGGAATGGGTTGCTTTTGGACAACGTAACCTGTGCGGAACAATCACTGACAAAACTTGAAGAGCCGACCCCGCGAACTCCCATGATAAAATCATCTATAGTGGAGGGTACGCTTGAGGCAGTTTGGTAGAACTTGAAAAATTTCCAGTATTTCCTGGTGTCAGGTACCGCTGGTGTTGCACCGTCTTCCATATATAATTGGCTGGTTGGGTCAAAAATATAATGGAACCAGCGGCGGGCGTCAAAATATTGCTTGTTTGCACTTAGTTTCTGGGCCATGAGCATTGGCAAGTGGAAAAATAACTCCCAGTTGTAAAGCGAGTAAGCGCCGGAATACTCAAAGTTAACTGTGTTTTGGGGCCACACGGGCTTCACCCAAGTTCCACTTGGGTTATAGTTGCCAGTGAAGTTCATTGTATCCAGGTAGTATTGTATATGCTGCCATGAACCCGGTACATCTACAAAATCAGGCCTCATTAGCCCCTCTATGCCATGGCTGTTCAGCATCTTGATGAAGTCATTGACATGGGGATGGTAGAAGGTTTCAAACAGGTAAGGCCCATCAGGGGGAATGTATGGCGATATTATGACGCCACCACCGGTGTCTAAAATCACACCGCCGCCCTTAACAACACCTCCGCTACCCAGGCCAATAGTGCCTGAGCCTACCACTCCTCCCGCTATTGGTTTTGTTGTGGTGCCAACTCCGGTGCCTGGGTCATAGTAAACACCGCCAGTTGGGTAGCCTCCCGTCCATGTAGAGCCGCCGGGTGTAGTTCCGCCTGTAGTGGGCGTGCCACCAAAAGTACCGGTAACTGGAGGCCCCGGAGGGTCGGAAATAACTGTGCCGCCCGAACCAACTGACATTAAACGAGGTTGGAACTCGCCTGCCGCGTGGGGAGACATAGCCACCGCTGCTGACGCAGCCCCGTAAAAAGTGCCTGCTACTTCAGATGCCATAGACAACCCGATAAGGTAATATGGCAACGAAGGGAGTGCGGGTGGTTTATAGGAAACAAAGTAAGTATTCACGCCGTCCTCAAACATAAACTTGTCCTCGTAAGGGCTTTTAACATGGTCTGATTTTGGTATGATGCGAAACTTTGGCGGGATAATAGAATAAAGCATGGTTTCAGTGGCACCCCTATCCGCAGCATAGGCCGAAGTCACATATTCCTGATCGTAAACATAGAAAGCCCTTGTTACGTTATTGATTTCACGGTAGAAAGGGAACTGGGTTTTTGATAAAGAGCTAGCGTCAGCGGCAGGTCCAGCCGTTGAGGGATACCCTGAATAGCCAGGGTAAGAAACCATGGAATTGTTTTTGAAATACAAGTTAACGGCTGGCATGTAATGATGGAGGAAGTACACATTCCTGGATATTTCAACATCATTCATCTGGCTGGAAAAATGGAAGCTCCTTATTTGGGTTGCTTCATCCTTATCCCACAATGTGATGGGGTCCCACACACTCCCATAAAGGGGGAACGAGAGGAGTATATACAAATCGCCGGTTACCGGGGTTTCTGACTTCGCTGCCAACGGGATAGCTTTAGAAACACCCTGAACATGCGGATATAGGGTGAGGCGTGATTTTATGAAATCATACACGCTTTGCTGCCTGTTATCCATTAAGTAGTCAAAGGCAAGGCCCTCTTTGTTTTTTACCCCTGATACTGAAGTCGGTGAAGATGGGATAAAGCCAGGGTTGAAAATATGGTTATAAAGCTGGTCCACAATCCATGGGCTCACTTTTAGCACTGCCGGTTTTTTACTGGCTTTTTGCTGCTGCCATTTACCGTGTTTGTATTCGCTCCAGTTGAGTGTTACTTCAATTTGCCTGTAAGATGCTTGCACTACATTGTCCTTGCCGTAAGAAGATGTTGCACCTCCGCCGCCGCTAAAGGTACTGTCGCCTATGCTGCCTTCCTGGCTATTGTAAAACCAGCGTGAATTTATATAGTATTGGGCTACTCCCGGGCCGCCTACAGATAAAAGGTCATCTTTTACAGTTGCCAGCGATGGCGGTACTGGCACGTTTTTGTCTATAAACGTTATCCAAAACAAGAACAGGCGGTTGTTCCATACATAGGGTATGGCCTGGTTGCCAGGCACATCAATATCCACTCGTTCCCAAGGCATCCATACTCCGGTCTCTTTCACCCTATGGAAGTATTTGTGAGGCGAGCTGTATGTCCGTGAAAAGGCATGTGTTACGTTTGACCCTACATCGCATGTGCCTACTGGTTCCAGCCTGGCTACTTCATCCAGCTTTTTAAGGTAGTTAAGCGTCGCTTCCTGTACAACATCGGCTGTGATGTCGTCATTGCTTAAATCAGCTTCAAGCTCTTTGAAAAATATTGATTTGTCGTCCCTGAGTTCTGGTTCCAGCCAATCCTCCGGATAGAAAAGTATCTTCCTGTTCGCCTGCCATACGCCAAACCACTTCATCCACGTGTTCCATTGGTTCATGCTGGATTGAGGCATAGACAGCGTTATGAGGCCTGATCCCGGGTTGTACTTTTCCTGGGCCAGCATTATCCTGTCAACAAATAATTGTACGCTGCTTATCGCTTGCTTTATCCTGCTCGTAATCATGCAGGCATCCATTTCTACATCAATGAGTAAGTCAGCAAAAAGTGTATTGGGGGTAACCTTGGTATAAGCCACAAGCGCATCCCTTTGTTTTAACCTTATCGGGTCGCGAAGCGGCTGCCCGACTTTCACCCATTGCGCATCAGAATATTTGCCTTTAGCCGCAACTATCAGCCTGCGGGAGTTAGTAAGCGATACATCCTCAATCAGCAGGTTGCGCATTGATGTAGGTGTCAGCCCTATGGTTTTACACCAATACATAATATCGAGCAAAGTAAGGTACATGCTCAGGTTGTCATATGACCTTGCCGTGTAGTCGGAATTGGTAGATGAGCTTGTGCCAACTATTGAGAAGTTAGTTTTGAGAAGGCTCAAAACAGTACC
>CANBTK010000550.1 GCA_947372365.1 Flavipsychrobacter stenotrophus
TCTTGCCTTGGTACTTCTTACTATACAGCAGGTACGCAGGTGACAGGCGACATCGCTATTGGCCTTGTTTACAACATTGGCGTAATACCTCCTAATGATAGTGCTATCATTTCTTATGCTTATATCTACAACTATAACCCTGGTATTGATAGTGCCTTCCCTGAACCATTGCTTTCAGTTGCCGGTGCTACTACTGACTCTTTAGATACTATTACTTTCTGCGCTGACGCACCTACCTATGTGCCGTTAGACATTATACATGGCACTGATAAGTCCTGGACATTAAGCGACTGGTCTTGGGCTCCTGCAACAGGCTTGTCTGCAGTTTCAGGTGTTTCGGTTGTACTTGACGAATCTGCTGTAACATCTTCTACAACTTATACCATCACGGGTACAAACTCGGTGATGGGTACATGCGTACAAAAGACATTCATGCTTACTGTTAACCCGGTTTCAACAACACCGCCCACGTGCAGGGACACTTCCTATTGCCTTGGTATAACGGCACCGTCGTTAACTTATAATGTAACGACATCATCGGGCACACTCCTTTGGTATACTACTGCTACAGGTGGTACAGGCAGCACTACGCCGCCTACTATATCTAACGGTACTGTAGGTGTGGTTACTTATTGGGTTTCTCAGACAAGTGTAGGTACTGGTTGCGAAAGTGCAAGGGTGCCTATTAATATCACTATTGCGGCAGCGCCGAGCGTAACGCTTACCAATAATGGCCCGCTTTGCCCTGGTGACAACCTCATTATTACTTTAACCGATGCATTTGCAAGTTCTACTATTACTTATGCATGGTCCGGCCCTGGTGGCTATACTGCTACTACGCACGATATCTTCAAAAACCCATGTACTTATGCCGATTCAGGTGTTTATTCGGTAGTTGCCAATAATAATGGCTGCCTTACGCTTCCTACAACAACTACTGTAGTTGTGCATTCTACACCACCATCGCCTACATTCACCAATCCTACCTATTGCCAGTATGTTACGGCTTCGCCTTTGTCGGCTACCGGTTCAGGCGTATTATGGTATACTGCCCCATTTGGTGGTACGGGTTCTATAGTTGCACCTACGCCATCTACAGCGTCGCCAGGTACATTTACTTTCTACGTTACACAAACAGTTAACGGTTGTGAAAGTGCAAGGTACCCTGTTGTTGTAACGGTTAACCCTAAGCCAGCACCTCCGGTTATTACTAATAACCCTGGTGAATATTGCCCTAATGCCCCGTTCAACGCCTTTACAATAGGTGCAGGTACTGGTTCAGTATTATGGTACACATCTATGACAGGTGGCACTGGCTCGGCTACTGCCCCAGTAGTAAGCACTGCGGTGCCAGGTACGTTCTATGTTTATGCCAGCCAGACAATACTTGGCTGCGAAGGCGACAGGACTGCAATTCCAATCCTGGTTTATGATAGTGTTAAAGCACACTTTGCACCTGTTAAGCATTTGGGTTGCGACGAAGACACTGTAATATTCAACAATTCGTCTTATGGCGCTATCAGCTACCTGTGGGATTTCGGCGATGGTATTTCATCAGCTGCTGCTAACCCAATGCATATCTACCCAACTCAGGGTGTTTACATCATTAAGTTATATGCACATAGCTACCATTGTGTTGATAGCCTGATACAGACTATTGATACCCGCCACCCGCTGCACGCAGGGTTTAGCTTTGCACCAGCGATAGTATGCCAGGGTTTGCCAGTTGCATTCACTGATACATCAACAGCTACTATGCCTACGTTTGCGTGGAGTTTTGATGACGGTACTTATAGTTCGGTAGCAAGCCCATCGCATATTTTCACTAATACCGGAACTTACCACATTAGGCAGATTGTTAGTGACCTGATTCCATGTATTGATACCGCCTATGGTACAATTGTTGTTGACTCTTTAAGCCCTATAACAGTTGACATAAGCGATACGGTATTATGCCGCGGCACTTATATTACATTGTCTGCCGATTACTCTAACCTCGGTAACACGCACATTATCTGGAATTTTGGAAATGGTGATACGACCTACGATGTTAACCCTATACTTTATGCATACGGCACAGTAGGTACCTATACAGTTACTACAACAGCAACTTACAGGGTATGCCCGCCAGCTGTTACCAGCCACGTTATTCACGTAATTGCAGTGCCTACCCTCGACCTTGGCCCTGATACATCAATATGCAGCGGCAGTACGGCGTTAACGCTTGCTGACTACATTAACGCAGGTGCAATGGGTGCTACCTGGTTGTGGAACACTGGGCAGACTACATCAAGCATCTCTGTTACTTCGCCAGGCACATATGCTGCTACGGTAAAGATTGGAGGCTGTATTGCAACGGATTCTGTTGCTGTTACTAATGACTGCCATGTGGTTATACCTAACTGCTTCTCTCCTAACAGGGATGGTGTGAACGATTATTTTAACCCACGTGAATTCTTTGAGGGTGGCTTAAAAACCTTCGCTATGAGGATTTACAACCGCTGGGGCCAAACTGTGTTCGAAGGCAACTCAACACAAGGCAGGGGCTGGGACGGTATGTATAATGGCGTAGCACAGCCGGAAGGCGTGTATATTTACACCATTAATGCTACATTTATTGATGGGCAGAGCATCAACAAAACAGGCAACCTGACGCTTATAAAATAATTATATTTAATTGTATTACCAACTAAAGGCAGTATAATACTGTCTTATAGTTGGTAATACCTTTTTTAGCAATCACCTAATTTTACTTTAATTTTTTCATACTAAGTTTTATGAAACGTCATTACTTCTATACGGTTATCATCATTGTTTGCTCACTCCTGCCCCGCATAGTTGCTGCGCAGATAGTTTCTTCTAACCTTTTCCTGCAAGGGAAATACCTGGAGATTGGCGCACAAAATAACGGTTCCCTGGGTACTTCGGTTGCCGCTCCATCAGGCTACCACCCGCATGGTGGCTCACCTCCATGTGGTGGCTCTAACGTACTGGCTTCAGTTTTCGACTACGGTTACGATGGCTGGACAACTGGTACCCCGGCTTACATGGGTGACTATACTTTGCCTGGTAGCCCTTGGGAAGGCTGGGCGATAGAAGTAGCCGGTACTGCTTGCTTCGCAAATTCTACTGCCTGTGGTTATACAGGTACCCTTACCGGGAGCTGGAGTTCTTATTCTAACGTAGGTGGTATTGCTATTGGTAACTGGAGCGGAACAACAGCATCTGGTGCATTAGCTATCAGGCAGGAATACAGGGTTGATACTTTATCATCATCTTTAGTAGTAACTGTAGTTTTAAAGAATACAACTTCTTCTCCGCTCAATGGCGTATACTACATGCGCTCTTGCGACCCGGATAACCCACAATCATGGGGTGGTTCTTTCTCTACCGTTAACCAGATTATTTACCAGAATGACTATTACCACAGGGTAATGGTTACCGCAACATCAACAGGTGGTGCATCATCAACAGGAACCCCTCCTCAGCCACTCAGCCTTGCTACTAAAGATTGTAGGGCAAAAGCACTCATCTTTACCTCATGGCCGTTATCAACTTCTTGCCTTCTTTCCAATATCTGGGCTGGTAGTTTTGGTTGTGTAGGTACTGGTTATACATCTGTAAACTCAAGTGTAACCAATGATATTGCGATAGGCTTAGTGTATAACTGCTGCAGCATACCTGCCAACGATAGTACTACTATTTCTTATGCCTATGTTTATAATGGTTCAGGCGGTATTGAAAACGCTTTCCCAGAGCCTAAAATGGTTGTAAACGGCACAGCTTATGATTCTGCTGCTACCGTTACTGCATGTACTGGTGCTTTCGGCGATACACTTCCTGTTAACCTTATCAATGCTTCTGACAAAAACTGGAAATGGAGCGAATGGTCATGGGCACCTGCTACAGGCCTTTTAAGCACAACCGGCGTTGTTAGCGGTGTGGTTATTTCAAGCCTTACTGGTGTTACAACCTACACCATAACTGGTAACGATAGTGCAAGGGGCGGCTGTAGCTGCAACCGTAAAGTATTCTACCTTACTGTTATCCCTGCTACTTTTGGCCCTCCAATCGTGTCGGACGTTTATTATTGCCAGGGCGACTACGCAACTCCTTTAACTGCCACTGGTGTTAACCTGCAGTGGTATACAACTGCAACAGGTGGTACTGGCAGCACAACCGCTCCTACTCCATCTACATCTACCGCTGGTGTTGTAACGTATTATGTTTCACAGTCGCCATGCCCGCCATCTGAGAGTGCAAGGGTGCCAATAAGTGTACACATTACGCCTACTCCGGTTGTTATTGCCAGCAACAATGGCCCGCTTTGTGCCGGCGATACGCTGAAGATATATGGGTTTGATACGTTCTCAACAGGTGCAATTACTTATGCATGGTCAGGGCCTGGTGCGTTTACTTCTACCAACCAAAACCCAATTATACCATCATCAAGCACTACCGATTCAGGCGTTTATACGGTTACACTTACTGTAAACGGCTGTGTGTCTACACCTGCTACTACTTTGGCTGTGGTGCATTATACGCCTGCGCCACCAAGCGTAACCAACGTAACCTACTGCCAATACGAAACTACAGTTCCTTTGATAGCTTCTGGGTCCAGCTTATTATGGTATTACCCATCGCCAACCAGTACAGCATCGGCAACAGTGCCTACGCCATCAACAAGTTCTCCAGGTACATTCCCATACTATGTTACCCAGACTACCAACGGATGCGAAAGCCCTCAGGCTACCTTAATTGTTACAGTTAACCCTAAGCCATCAGTGCCTACGTTCTTTGCGCCAGTGTACTGCCAGTATGACCTGCCTTCACCGCTTTCTGCAACTGGTTCTAACCTGTTGTGGTATGGCCCGGGTGTCTATGGTTCTGCTACTGCACCTACACCTAGCACTACTACACCCGGTGTTGACACCTATTATGTTACTCAGACGCTTTTAGGTTGTGTAAGTGACAGGGCTATGATACCGGTTACTGTAATAGCTAAGCCAGCTGCGCCTATAACGCACGATACCAGCTATTGCCAGTATTCTACTGCCCCAGCGCTCACTGCAACAGGCCTTAACCTTCGCTGGTATTCTACGCCTACTGGTGGTTCGCCAATAACAGGCACTCCGGTTCCTGGCACAAGCACAGTTGGCAGCACTACCTGGTACGTAAGCCAGACAGTTAACAACTGCGAAAGTGACAGGGCGCCGCTTACTGTTACTATCTTATACCTGCCTAGCTTTACTATCAATTCAACAAGGAGCTATGTATGCGAATTTGATACATTGTCATTCAGTTATTCAGGCCCAAGCGTTACGGGCGCAGTTTATACATGGATAATGCCAAATGGCACCACTTACATAGCAGGTGGCCCTACCGACCCAGCAGTTGTTGTTAAGTTTGATTCTTTGTTCTTCCAGACAGTAGTACTTAGCGTAAGCAGCTACTACGGCAGGTGTACGACTTTAGATACTATAGCAGTACATGTTGTGCCAGAGCCAACTTCGGATGCATACCTTAACGAGAACATTTGCGAAGGCGATACAGTTACAATAGCGCTGAGTGGAAGGTCAAGCAATGCCGACCATTTCACGTGGGATTTTGCAGGGGCATCTATCATCACTGGTAGTTCTAGCACCGGAGGCCCTTACAAAATATCGTTCCACGATACTGGCATCCATATCATTACGCTTCAGGCATTCAGTGTTGAGGGCTGTAAAGGTAAAATCACCAAGGACACTATAAGGGTACATGCTGCACCAGATGCAACTATCGTTACCGATGGCTTAACAAAGATTATTTGCCTTGAGGATAGCGTATGGTTAAGGTGCCGTGACGAAGACCACAGCAAGAGCTACAGGTGGACTCCAGAGCACTTCTTCCATAACAATAACCATTCATCAATATGGGGCCGCATTGAAACAAGG
>CANBTK010000551.1 GCA_947372365.1 Flavipsychrobacter stenotrophus
ACTTGTTACCACATAAGTGATAGTTGCTGTACCTAAAGATGTACCGTATACATCGCCTGTAGTAGCATCAACCGAAGCTACCGAAGCGTCGCTGGTACTCCAGGCTCCACCTGTAGTTGCGTCGCTGAGTGTAACCACAGCACCCAGGCAGGCACTGCCTGTACCTGAAATTGCGCTTACAATTGGATAGCTGTTAACCGTAAACGTAACCATAGCACTTGTGCTGCAGCCTGCGCCATTGGTAACAGTATAATAGATATCGGTAGTACCTGGTGATAATGAAGTAACATCGCCAGTAGCGCTTACTGTTGCTACTGTAGCATCGGTGCTGAACCAGCCGCCTGATGGCGTTGCATCGGCAAGGGTTACGGTAGCGCCAGCACAAACTGATGTAGTGCCTGTTATTGCACTAACTACTGGCGAAGCGTCAACTGTTTCCGTAGCAGTAACAGTAGCAGAGCAGCCTGTGCCGCTTGCTAAAGAGTAGCTGATAGTTACTGTGCCCGCAGCCACACCTGCCAACACACCGGTTGCAGGGTCAACTGAAGCTATAGAAGCATCGCTGCTTGTCCAGGTACCGCCGCTGGTGCCGTTGGTTAAGGTTACAAATGCTGCTTCGCAAACATTTGAAGGACCGCCAATTGCAGTAAGCGATGGCATTACGCTAATAGTATCAACAGTCGTTACCGCCACGCTGCAACCATAGATGTTGGTAACAGTATAGGTTATGGTAGCAACACCTGCTGCAACGCCGGTTACAACGCCGCTTGAAGCATCAATTGTAGCTACAGAAACATCGCTGCTGGTCCATACACCGCCGAAGGCTACATCGGCATGGGTAACAGAACTACCTACGCACATGTTGTTAGCGCCAAGTATTGGGCCAACTACAGGGGCAGGGTTAACAGTAAGGTCGGCAGTAGCAAATGAGCTACAGCCAAATGCGCTGCCCACTGCATAAGTAATAGTAACAGCACCTGCTGAAACGCCTGCTACAGTGCCTGAGCCATCAACAGTAGCAATTGTTGCATCGCTGCTGCTCCATGTGCCGCCAGTAGCTGCATCAGTAAGGGTAACTGAAGTACCCGCGCAGAACGTAGTAACCGCAGCTACTATTGTACCTGCACTTGTTGATGGGTTAACCGTATCGGCCGATGTTACGGTTGTTGTGCAACCGAACGCATTGGTAACTGAATAAGTAATAGTAACAACACCCGCAGAAACGCCTGTGATATCGCCTGTAGTGCTGATGGTAGCTATAGAGGCATCGCTGCTGCTCCATGTGCCGCCAAAGGCTGTATTGGTAAGCGTAGCAGTTGTGCCGTTACAAATGGTAGTTGGCCCGCCTATTGCACTCAGTACTGGCGATGCGAATACGAAGATACCCACAGTGGCCGTAGCCGTACCACAACTGTTAGTTGCACTGTAAGAGATAGTAGCTGAACCTGCTGCAACACCAGTAACAACGCCTGATGCGTCAACTGTAGCAACGGTTGCATCGCTGCTGCTCCATGTGCCACCTGCTGTAGCGTCGGCAAATGTAATTGATGAGCCTGCGCAAACCGAAGTAGCCGCGCCTGTTATAGCTGCAACACTTGGTGCCACGTTAACCGTATCAGTTGTTGTAACAGAAGCTGAACAACCAAATGCATTGGTTGCAGAATAAGTAATGGTAACAATGCCCGGCGCAACGCCAGTAAGGTCGCCTGTAGCAGCATCAATAGTAGCTACAGATGCATCGCTGCCGCTCCATGAGCCACCGAAGTAAGCTTCTGTAAGCGTAACTGTTGCACCAGGGCAAACTGTAGTAGGCCCGCCTATTGCGCTCAACGAAGGCAATGCGTTTACATTAACCCCAACGCCTGTGGCTGATGTACCGCAACTGTTAGTAACTGTATAAGAGATATTAGCAGTACCCGCTGCAACACCATAAACATCGCCTGTAGTGCTTACTGTAGCAACAGATACATCATCGCTGCTCCAAACGCCACCAGCGGTAGCATCAGATAAAGTAATGGTTGTACCTACGCAGAATGAAGTACCTGCCGAAGTAATTGTACCTGACCCAGCACCCGGGTTAACGGTTACTGATGTAGTAGCGCTCACTGTGCCACAGCTATTGCTAATGGTATAAGATATGGTTGCAGTACCTGCACCCACGCCTGTAACCAGGCCAGCGCCATCAACCGTTGCAACTGAAGCATCGCTGCTGCTCCATGTACCACCTGTTACAGTAGCAGTAAGGGAGATAGTCGCTCCAGGGCAAACTGGTGAGGTAGAAGGCAATGTACCTGCTGTAGTAGGTGCAGCATCAACAGTTATTGCTGCTGTAGCCGCAGCAGTACCACAGCTGCTGGAAACTGAATAAGAAATAGTAGCAGCACCGATAGCTACCGGAGTTACTACACCCGAAGCGTTTACTGTAGCAACAGATGTATTGCTGCTGCTCCAGGTACCGCCTGCGGCAGCGTCAGCCATTGTAGCCGGTGTGCCAAGGCAAAGTGCAGTAGCACCGGTTATAGTACCTGCATCTGGCATTGGGCTAACAGTCATGAAGGCTGTTGCAACTGCCATACCGCAGGCATTGATAACTGTATAAGATATAATAACTGTACCTGCTGAAACGCCGGTTACATCGCCCGTAGTGCTTACAGTGGCTAATGATGCAGAACCGCTGCTCCATGTACCACCTGTAGCGCTTTCAGTTAATGTAGTGGTTGCACCAACACAAACCGAAGTAGAGCCTGTAATGAAGCCTTCGTTAGGCGTAGTGGTGATAGCCATTGCCAGTGTAGCCGACGCGCTGCCGCAAGTGCCACCTACTGTATAGCTGATAGTAGCAGCACCTGTTGCAACACCTGTAACAACGCCAGTATTGCTTACTGTAGCTATTGATGTGTTGCTGCTGCTCCATGTACCGCCGCTAACTGATTCTGAAAGCGAAGTATTAGTGCCTACGCATATTGACGAAGAGCCAGTTATTGAGCCAGCGTCAGTACCCGGGGTAATGGTTACTGAAGTAGTTGCGCTCGATGCGCCGCAGCTGCCGGTAACTGTATAAGATATAGTAGCACTGCCCGCAGCAACACCCGTCATTACGCCTGATGCGCTAACTGATGCAACAGACGCGTTGCTGGTGCTCCATGTGCCGCCGCCAACTGTTTCTGACAATGTAGTAGAAGTACCTGCGCATATTGTAGTTGAGCCGCCTATTGTACCATGGTCTGTACCCGGAGTAACTGTAAAAGTAGTAGTAGCGTAAACTGTGCCACAGCTGCCGGTTACACCATAAGAAATAGTTGCAGTACCCGTAGCCAGGCCGGTAACAATGCCAGCTGAGCTTACAGTAGCAATAGAGGCATCGCTGCTGCTCCATGCACCACCAGAAACTGTTTCTGAAAGTGTAGTACTTGCGCCAGGGCATATAGTAGTAGTACCAGAGATAGTACCTGCACTTGGCGGCGTAGTTATATTTACAGAAATAGTAACGTTAGTAGCACCACATGCATTGCTCACTGAGTAGTAGATATTAACCGTACCCAATGAAACGCCTGTCATAACACCGGTAGAACTGATAGTAGCAACAGAAACGTCGCCGCTGCTCCATGTACCGCCAGCTGTAGTATCAACATATGTAGTCGGTGTACCCAAACATGCTGTTGAAGGGCCAACTATTGTACCTGCATTAGGGAATGCGCTGGAGACTACTGGCAATGTTGCCGATGAAGTACCACAGGCATTAGTAACTGTATAAGATATGATGGCAGTGCCTGCACTGTTGCCCCTTACTACACCAGAAGTATTTACTGACGCAATCGCGGAGTTGCTGCTGCTCCAAGTACCACCTGATACTGTCTCAGACAACGAAGTTGCCGAGCCAATACACACAGCGGCAGTACCAGATATAGCACCCGCATTAGGCGCAACCATCGAATTGATATTTAATGTAGAAGTAGCCGTGCCACAACTGTTGGTAACTGTATAAGAAATAGTAGCGCTGCCGGTAGAAATACCAGTTACTACACCCGAAGCATCAACTGTTGCAACTGCTGTATTGCTGCTGCTCCATGTACCGCCTGCTATCGGGTCGGTAAGGGTAATAGTAGAGCCGTTACAAACTGCGGTAGGGCCAGTAATAGCGCCCGCGTTAGCCAGCGGGTTAACGGTAACCGTAGTTGTAGCAAACGCGCTTGAACAACCTGTTGTTACTGTGTAGGTAATGTTAGCAGTGCCGGAAGTTACGCCTGTTACAACGCCGGTAGTGCTAACTGTAGCTACTGCCGTGTTGCTGCTGCTCCATACGCCACCTGCCGAAGCATCGGTGAGCGTAGTGCTGGAACCTGCACAAACTGTGGTTGCCCCACTTATAAAGCCTGCATTAGCAACAGTACTCACATTTACTGTGGCTACTGCGTTTGCTGTGCCGCAGGTATTGGTAACAGTATAAGATATAGTAGCAGTACCATTAGATACGCCGGTAACAAGGCCGGTAGTATTAACCGATGCAACACCTGCATTGCTGGTACTCCATGTACCGCCTGCTGCTGCATCGCTAAGGGTGATAGTGCCGCCTACGCAAACTGCTGTAGGGCCTGTAATTGCGCCTGCATCAGCAGCCGGGTTAACAGTTACCCCTGTTGTTGCAGATGATGTACCGCAAGCAGTGGTAACAGTGTAGCTGATGGTTGCAGCGCCTGCTGACACACCTGTAAGTACACCTGTAGTACTGATAGAAGCAATAGCAGCATTGCTTGTGCTCCATACACCACCCGAAGCTGTTTCAGATAATGCACTGGTAGCGCCTACGCATATAGAAGTTGTGCCGCTGATAGTTCCGGCAGATGCTGCTGAACTAACTGTAACCGCGTGGGTAGCGTTAGCTGTACCGCAGCTGTTGGTTACCGAATAAGATATAATTGCGGTACCAGCCGCAACACCAGTTACTGCACCTGAAGCGGTAACAGTGGCTATGGTATTATCGCTGCTGCTCCATGTACCGCCCGGTGTAGCGTCGGTTAAAGAGATAACAGATGGCGCACATACTGAACTTGGCCCCGAAATAGAACCAGCAACCGGGTTAGGGTTAACTGTTACAGGGAAAGTTGTGAATGCGCTGGCACATGCCGTAGTAACTGTATAAGTAATAGTAGCCGAACCTGCCGACATGCCTATTAATGTACCAGAACCGGTAACGGTAGCAACCGCTGCGTTGCTGCTGCTCCATACACCGCCCGAAACACTTTCGGTTAGTGTGCTGGTAGCGCCTACGCATATTGGCGAAGTACCAGTGATAGTACCGGCACTTGCAGAAGGGCTAACGGTTACAACAAATGTTGCGTTTTGTGTGCCGCAACTATTGGTAACTGTATAAGATATTGTAGCAACGCCATTTGAAACGCCGGTAACCACGCCCGATGCATTAACCGATGCCACCGCTGCGTTGCTTGAGCTCCAAGTGCCGCCAGTTGCAGCATCAGCCAGTGTAGTTGTTGTTCCCACACAGATAGATGATGTGCCTGTTATAGAACCAGCATTTGGCAGTGGGTTCACTGTAACCGAAGTTGTAGTGAAAGCAGTAGCACATGCGGTGGTAACTGTATAAGTAATAGTAGCAGAACCAGCAGACACGCCGGTTGCAACACCTGTAGCCGCATTAACTGCCGCTACCCCTGCATTGCTGGTTGTCCATACACCGCCCGATGAAGTTTCGGTAAGGGTTGTGTTAGCACCTACGCACACAGTTGTTGTACCGCCTATAGTGCCTGCATTGGCAGCTGGGCTCACCGTTACCGGGGCTGTTGCTGTTGCAGTACCGCAGGTTGAAACAACGGTATAAGAAATGGTAACAGCGCCTGTTGTTACGCCTGTAACAACACCCGATGCATCAACTGATGCCACTGCAGCATTGCTGGTAGACCAGGTACCGCCGCTTACCGCATCGGCAAGGGTAATAGTGGAGCCCACACACACATTTGAAGCCCCGGTTATGGTGCCTGCA
>CANBTK010000552.1 GCA_947372365.1 Flavipsychrobacter stenotrophus
GCTCCATACGCCACCGGTTGTCGCATCGCTTTGAAGCGCTGTTGTGCCCGGGCATAAAGTAGATGAACCAGTTATAGAAGCAACTATCGGCACATCGCCCACAGTTATAGCAACTGTAGCATCAGCTGTACCACAGCTATTAGTAACAGAGTAGCTGATTGTAGCGCCTGCTTCCGAAACGCCGGTTACAACACCGGTTGTAGGGTCAACTGTTGCAACTGTCGCATCGCTGCTACTCCAGGTTCCACCGGCCGAAGCATCCGCAACTGTAATGGTTGAACCAACACAAACGAATATAGGCCCGGTAATAGTACCAGCCACAGGCAATGGGTTAACAGTAACCAGCGTTGTTACGTCGGTAGTACCACAGCCATTTGTTACTGAGTAAGAAATAGTAGCAGTACCAGTAGCAACACCATAAACAACACCAGCAATATCAACCGAAGCTACTGAAGCATCAGATGTTGCCCAGGTACCGCCTGAAACTGCATCGCCAAGCGACGTTGTAGCTAATTCGCATACTGTTGTAACACCAGTGATACCTGGTACCACAGGCACATCGTCAACTGTAAACACATAGGTTGCAGAGTCGGTACCGCAACTGTTAGACACTGCATAATAAATAGTAACAGAACCAGCTGCCACGCCAGTAACATCGCCTGTCGCCGGGTTAACAGCGGCAACGGTAACATCGCTGCTGAACCATGTGCCGCTACCAGCAGCATCGGACAATGTAGTGGTAGACCCGGCACAAACTGAGGTTGCACCTGTGATAGTACCCACAACCGGAGCCGGAGCTACAGTAACAGGGAAAATAACATTGGTCGGGCCGCAGAAGTTAGTTACCGTATAAGTAATGTTGGCTGTGCCAAGTGAAACACCTGTAACTAGGCCAGTTGCATCAATAGAAGCTATTGTATTGTCGCTGGTGCTCCATGTACCACCTGTAGTATCATCGCTGAACAACGCTGTGAAACCAACGCAGATAGGCGTAGAGCCAGTTATCGCAGCTACAACAGGAACATCGGTAATAACAACATCAAGCGTTGAGAATGCTGTACCGCAAACGGTAGTCAAAGTATAAGTTAGTGTTGCAGTACCTGCTGCTACGCCCGTAACAACACCCGAAGCATCAATTGAAGCTATTGTGTTGTCGCTGGTGCTCCATACACCGCCGGTAGTTGCATTGGTAACCAGGAACGTACCGCCGGCACATGCTGTTGATGTACCAAATATTGGCGCAACTGTAGGCAGCGGAGTAACCGTGAACGGATAGGTAACATTGGTAGTACCACAAGTGTTGGTTACTGAGTAGGTAATATTAACAGTACCACCAGTGATGCCGGTAACATTGCCCGATGCATCAATTGAGGCAATTGTAATATCACTGCTGCTCCAGGTTCCGCCCGGAGTAACGTCGTTAAGCGTGCCTGTACCTGTTTCGCAGATACTTGCAGGGCCTGTAACAGGGCCTACAACCGGAACATCATTAACTGTAAATGCAACGGTAGCTGAAGTAGAGCCACAGCCATTGGTAAGCGTATAAGATATTGTTATTGCACCAGCGCCTAAGCCTGTTACCACACCGGTTGTGCTTACTGTAGCCATTGCAATATTGCTGCTGCTCCATGTACCGCCAACTGTAACGTCAGCAAGCGCGGTAGTAGCGCCTACGCATACTACAGCAGTCCCTGTAATAGCTGATGGCGCTGCAGGCACTGTATTCACAGCCATTGCCTGCAAATTATCGGTAGTACCGCAACCATTAGTCACTGAATAAGAGATAGTAGCCGCACCAACACTAACACCGCTAACGGTACCACCTGCATCAACCGAAGCTACAGTGGCATCGCTGGTAGACCATATGCCGCCGCCCATTGCATCGGCAAGGGCTAAAGTGCCTGACACACATACACTGCTGCCGCCTGTAATGGCAGTAACCAGTGGTAAGTCATCAACAAATATTGGCCATGTACCTACGCTAGGGCCACAGCTATTTGTAAGCGTATAAGAAATAAATACAGTACCAACACCAACACCGGTTACATCGCCGGTTGAAGCATTAACCGAAGCAATTGTTGCATCGCCTGTTGTCCATGTACCACCGGTCGTAGGGTTAGTTAAAGTAGTAGTAGTACCTACGCACATAAATGAAACACCGCTGATTGCCGGAACAACAGGTACATCATTAACAGTAAATGTAACAGTAGTAAATACTGTAGCACAGCTATTGGTTACAGTATAAGTGATATCGGCAGTGCCTGCGGCAATACCTGTAACATCACCAGTTGCAGCATCTACAGAAGCGATAGTAGCATCGCTGCTGCTCCATGTGCCACCAGGTGCAATGTCAACCAAAGTAACAGTGCTGCCAGCACATACGAACGGCGCACCTACAATAGAACCTGCACTTGGTGCCAGGTTAACTGTTACTGATAATGTAGCATCAGTTGTGCCACAGGTATTGGTAACTGAATAAGTAATATCGGTTGTGCCTGTGCCGACACCGGTAACATTGCCTACAACATCAACAGATGCAATTGAACTGCTGCCAGTTGACCAGTTACCGCAGCATGTAGCTTCCGTAAATGCAACGGTAGAGCCAACACATATTGGCGAGCTGCCCGCAATGCCTGCTACAGCCGGAACATCATCTATAGATATGCCATATAGCGCGTTATCGGTGCCACAGCCATTGGTAACTGTATAAGAAATAGTAGTAGAGCCACCAGCAGTAAGGCCGGTAACATCGCCGGTTGATGGGTCAACGGTAGCCACAGTTATATCGTTGCTGCTCCATGTACCACCCGAAACACCATCAGTCAATGTAACAGGTGTGCTGATACAAATTAAAGATGGGCCAGCTATAGAACCTGCATTTGGCAATGCATCTATTGTAATAGCAATTGTAGAATCAACAGTACCACAAGTGCCGGTTACAGCGTAGTGAATTACTGCAGCACCCGTAGATAAGCCAGTTGCAACACCAGTAGATGGGTCAATTGAAACAACGGCAACGTCGCTGCTGCTCCATGTACCACCTGAAGTAGAATTGGTATATCCTACTGTAACGCCGTTACAGAATGAAGCAGGGCCAGCTATTGCACCAACAGCAGGCAAGCCTGTTACAGTGATGCTGGCACCATTGCCGGCAGAACCACATGCATTTACTACAGTGTATGAGATAGTTGCTGCACCACCTGCAACGCCTGTAGCATCGCCGGTAATTGCATCAATTGAGGCAACGGAAGGGTCGGTAGTACTCCATGTACCACCGCCTGAACCTGTATAGGTAACTGTTGCACCCTGGCATATTGGGGATGGGCCTGATAATGTAGGCATACCCGGGAAATCGTCAATGTAAACAGCATGAGCAATAGTTGTTGTGCCACAGCTGCTGGTAACAGAATATTTAACTGTATCAGAACCTAAAGAGAAGCCAGTAACAACGCCGCTCGCGTCAACTGTAGCTATTGTATTATCTACAATACTCCAGGTACCACCGGTGGTAGCGCTTGCAAGGTTAATAGTGTTCCCCGCACAAACTGAATCAGGGCCGGTGATAGGCAATACAACTGGCGAAGTATTAACGGCCAACGACTGAGTAGCAACAGCTGTACCACAGCCGTTAGTTACGGAATAAGAAATAGTTGCTGAGCCTGAAGACGCACCGAACACATCGCCGGTGGTGCTTACTGTAGCTACCGCAGTATTATCGCTGCTCCATGTACCGCCTGATACCGATTCGGTATAAGTATCGGTAGTGCCTGTGCATATTGTAGTAGCACCTGTAATAGCACCTGCCACAGGGGCCGGGTCAACGGTTATAACCGTAGTATTTGAGTTGCTTCCGCAAGTATTGGTTACGGTGTAAGTAATATTCGCAGTGCCAGCGGCAACACCTGTTACCAGGCCGGTTGAAGCATCAATTGATGCGGTTGCCGCTGCATCTGTACTCCAGGTACCACCTGCAGTAGCATTAGTTAAAGTAATTGTAGCTGTTTCACAAACAGATGATGGGCCACCAATTGAAGGCACAACAGGAACGTCGTTAACTGTTACTGATTGTACTGCTGCTATTGTACCGCAACTGTTGGTTACTGAATAAGAAATATTTGCTGTACCTGTAGATACGCCTGTTACCACGCCTGAAGCATCAACGGTAGCTATGCCAGTAGCATCGCTGCTCCATGTGCCGCCTGCTGTTGCATCGGCCAGTGTAGTTGATGCGCCTACGCATACAACAGCAGTACCTGTTATAGTACCAGCATCTGGTGCAGGGCTAACTGTTACTGAGGTGCTCACTGAAGTGCTGCCACACGTATTGGTTACAGTATAAGTAATATTAGCAGTACCGCCAGTAACACCAGTAACATCGCCGGTAGCAGCGTCAATAGAAGCGATACCCGCAGCATCAGTGCTCCATGTACCACCAGCTGTTGCATCAGCCAAAGTAATTATACCTGTAGGGCATACCGCAGCAACACCTGTTATAGCAGCTACTGTAGGTACGTCGTTAACTGTAATTGTAGTGGCAACAGTGCTTGTGCCACATGTATTGGTTACCGAATAAGTAATGTTAGCTGTACCTGTAGCTACACCAGTTACGTCGCCGGTTGAAGCATCTATAGAAGCGGTAGATGCAGCATCAGTGCTCCATGTACCACCAGCTGTTGCATCGGTTAAAGTTGTTGTAGCGCCTACACAAACTGTAGCGGCGCCACCAACGGCTGCAACTACCGGCACATCGTTTATTGTCATTGTAGTAGTTGCAACATTGCTGCCACAACTGTTAGTTATAGTATAAGTGATATTTGCAGTACCTGCTGATACGCCTGTAACATCTCCGGTTGATGGGTCAATGGTAGCGATTGCAGTTGCATCGCTGCTCCATGCGCCGCCACTCACTGAGTTAGCCACGGTGATGGTAGAGCCAACACAAATCGGCGTAACGCCTGTTATTGCGCCAGGGGTTGCAGGTGCAGGGTTAACGGTAACAGCGGTGCTGGCAGAATTGCTGCCGCACGCATTGGTAACCGTATAAGTGATATTAGCAGTACCCGCAGCAACACCAGTTAAAACACCTGTTGAGGCATCAATAGAAGCCGTAGATGCAGCATCAGTGGCCCATGTACCACCAGCTGTTGCATTGGTTAGGGTTGTTGTTGC
>CANBTK010000553.1 GCA_947372365.1 Flavipsychrobacter stenotrophus
TGTCAGTGGTTGTCCTGAGCCCTACCGTAACGCTGTCTATGTTTACACAGCCATGCACATCGGTACCTGTTACGGTATAGGTAGTAACAGTAACCGGGTTGGCATAAGTTGTCTGGCAGGTAGGGCATGTCAATGTTGTAGTAGGCGTCCAGGTATAAGTAAGTGCGCCATGGCCCTGCAGCGTTGCAGAATCGCCCACACAAACTACGGTATCGGGGCTGGCGGTTACTGTTGGTGGCGGGTACACAATTATAGTTTCGCTTACAGTACCGGTACAGCCCCACCTGTCGGTAACAGTTAGCGTTACCGGGTAAGCCCCTACCACTGTATAATGGTAGAATGGCGAAGCCACATTGCTGGTATCGCCCGCCGTAAACTGCCAGTGCCAGGTGCTTATGGTAGAGAAAAGGCTAAGGGAAGTATCCACGTAGTATATATCGGTATTAACACAAACCGGGTTAGGATTGGTAGTAAAGCCGGGCTTAACTACGTTTACCTTTATGGTATCTATGCCCACGCTTGAATTTTGGCAGCCGCTATTATCACTCAGAATTAACTTAGGTACATACGCACCCGGTACTGTGTAAGTATGGCTTGCAGTATCGGTAAACGCAGCGGTGGTAGTGGTACCATCGGCAAAGTCCCATATTATGTTAGGCACATTGCTCAGCGCTGCCGAAAAATGAACTGTGAGCGGCGCACAGCCAGTATCGGGCGTGTAAGCAAATGCACCTGCATAGCCATACAAATTAGCATGGCCGTAGGCAGTATCCTTACAGCCGTGCGAGTTGGTGGCTATGAGCATAACGGTATATAAGCCAGAAGTTGTGTACAGGTTGCCCGGCGACGAAACTACCGAAGTGCCGCCATCGCCAAAGGCCCAGCTGTAACTGGTTGCCGCAGTACTGGTATTATAAAAGTGTACCGAAAGTGGCGGGCATATAGAGAATGAATCATCCATATAGAAACCTGCATGGGGTTTGGTCACCGTCATATAGTTAACATAGTTGGCAGTATCGCTGCAGCCATGCGAGTCAAACACAACAAGCTTTACCGTATAAGAGCCCACTGCAAGGTAAGTATGGGTTGGGTTAGGTAAACTGGATGTATCGCCATCGCCAAACATCCAGAACGAACCTGTAACGCTTGATGATGCGTTATTAAAGGTTACCGGGTTGCCCAGGCAAGGGTAGTTGGTAGTTGATGTAAACACAGCATGGGGCCGCCAGACGGTTATATACGATGGCCGGGTAGCCGTGTCCATACATCCAATATTATCGGTAACTATTGACGTGACGGCATAAACACCCGCCGCAGTATAGGTATGCGTGACTGGCGAGGCCGTGACTGTGGAGGTGCCACCATCGCCAAAGGCCCATTTATAATTGGTTATCGTGGCCCCGGTTACATCGGTAGTATGGTCGGTGAAGGTAACAGTAAGCGGCCAGCAGCCTGATACCGGCGAAGCAGAGAAAGAATCAACTGGCTTGCCTACCATTATCCAGTTAGGTTTTGTAAGGCTATCACGGCAGCCGTGCCCGTCCGTTATAACGAACATGATTGTATAAAGCCCGGAGTTCCAGAAGGTATCTGTAAAATTCCTGTTCGTATCATTATCAAGGCATATGCCATTTACGTACCAAAAGAACGCGGCCGCAGCACCACCCGTGACACTATCGGAAAAATGGACGACCCCTCCCGTACATAGCACCGTATCATCGGCATACATATGCAGCACCGGGGGTATCAGGTTTATGGAAATGGCAGCAGTATCGCGGCAGCCGCTGGCGGCATTGTACGTAGCTAAGTAGCAGGTATATATGGCCGGCGAAGGGTACAAATGCGATACAGTATCAGCCGTAGATGTGGCGCCATCGCCAAAAAGCCATACATGCGTATCGTCGCCCATAGAGTTATCTTCAAAGAAAACTTTGGTATAAGGCGTACACGCATAAGTACTGTTAATTAGCGCCATAGGCGAGTCCACAACAAATGAATCTGTCCAGGTAAACGGTGCGCCAGCACAACCATTGTAATAGGGGGTAACCGTAACATGGAACGTGCCCGGGTGAGTAAACGTATGCGTTATAAACCGGGTGGTGTCAGTCTCCGTAACCCCATCGCCAAAATCCCAGAAATAAGAATTAGCCGAGTCAACTGTAACCGAAAATACTACTGGTTTATTGTAGCACATATGGGTAGGCGTTGCCGTAAACGAAATAGTTGGCGGCACCCCTACGGTAATACCGACCGTATCAATAGCAGTGCAACCGTTAGACGTTGTGATGGTGCATGTAGTATAATAAACACCAACCGCAGTGAACGTATGGGTAGGCACAGCAGTGGTAGTGGTGCCGCTACCATCGCCAAAATTCCATAAGTAGCTGGTTATAGTATCGCCATAAGGCAGCGCCCCGAAACCAGGTACGATACCTGCTAGCGAAGTATTAAATGTTATGGTTACCGGGTTGCACCCGCCATGTGAAGAGGGTATAATGCCGAATGCGATATCCATCAGGTTCATTACACTGTCCACGGTATCAACACAGCCATTAATGTCAGTAACAATCATGGATATGGTGTCGCTGGCGGCTCCTGCATAGGTGTGTGTTGCCGGGCTGCCCGTACCAGAAGCACCATCGCCATATAGCCATGATACGCTGGAACCTGCTGCTACGGTACTGGTTAATGTAATGGCTACCGGTGCAGGGCAAGGGTTGATTGGCGACCACGAAAAAGTACCCGATGAAGGCGATACTACTGTAATGCTATGGTAAACAGTATCGTAACAGAAACCATTAAAAACAACCAGCCTCACATTATAGGTACCTGGTGTAGTGTACTGGTGGTAGCCGGTGTCAGTAACACCTGTACCGCCATCGCCAAAGTCCCAGCGGCTGTTGATATGTACACTACTCACGTTATAAAATGTAGCCCAGTTATTTACACAAACTACTGTTACAGGTACAAAAGCAGCGGTAAGTGAGCCTACCGATATGTAATTGGTGCGTACCAGGGTATCGGAACAGCCATGTAAATCGGTTGCAATAAGCCTTACCGTATAAGAACCGGTGGAGGCATAAGTATGCGAGGGGGTAGCGCCGGTAGCCGTGCCACCATCGCCAAAATCCCACGAATAGCTGAAGCCGCCCGCACCTGTAGTGGAATTGGAGAAATTCACTGTGGCCGGCGTGTGGCAATAATAAGTTGTTGCAGAAAACGCTACGTTGTTGTGGTTGTAAACATGGATGTACGAACCCATGGTAAGCGTTGTGGAGCAGCCCGCACTGTTGGTAATGATGAGCGTTACGTTATAATAGCCGGGTGTGGTATATACATGCGTGGGCGATGATGCCGTACTGCTGTTGCCATCTCCAAAATTCCAGTAGTAGGTTACAGCCCCCGATACGCCTGCCGTAGATGTACTGGTAAACGTGGTGGCCCCATACGGGCAAATGGCCGTATCGCTGGCATAAAAACTTACTGTGGGCGAGGGAAAAACAGTGATGGTTATTGTATGCGTTGAAGTGCTGGAGCCATTATAGGCTGTGAGTATTACGGTATAGGTACCCGGTGTTATATAACTGCCCGATACATTGGTAAGCGTTGAATAAGTACCATTGCCCAAATCCCAATAATAGCTTGTA
>CANBTK010000554.1 GCA_947372365.1 Flavipsychrobacter stenotrophus
TGATGCTGGCGTTAAGTAGTTGCCGGTAATAACTGAAGACAACGACGAAGACGTAGAGCTTGTAGCAATAGTACCGAAGTTCAATGAACTTGGTGCAGTAGTGCCGTATGGCGGAGGATCCTGTATAGTTACAGTATAGTCGCGTGCATCACCATAAGAAATAGATGATGTAGGGCATGGGCTAATTGATGGGTAAGAAGAGTAACCGCAGCAGCCGTAGTTACCAACAATCCTCATCCTGTGCAGGCCGGGAGTGGCTGTTGAAGGTATGGTCATGTTGAACGTAGGCGTAGGCGTAGATGGGAAGTTAAGGCCGCCCATGCTTTCAGATGTTTCAAAAGCTCCGTTGTCATTGAAATCAATCCACAACTGTGTAGTGAAGCTGCTGTAGTAAGATGTAGTCAGGTTTTCAGTAACTGTGTAAGTTATGCTCCTGTACAAAGTACATGTTAAAGAAGCAGAGTAATCTTCATAGCTTGAAGAAGTACAGCTGGTAACGTCGCTGATAGAGCCAGAGCCGCCAATTAAGCTCTTGATAGAGCAGTTCATTGGGAATGAGCTACAAGCGTTAGCGAACGCAGGAGTACAGCTAGACGCTGGAAGTACCCATGTTGCAGTAGTAAATGCAGTTGTAGCAGATAAGCTGGAAGCTGAACATGTAACAACGCATTTGTAATAAGTAGTAGAAGTTAAGCCAGTGAAGCTATAAGTAGAAAGCGTAGCACCAGAGATATTGGTATAAGTACCAGACGATGTTGATGCTGACTGCCACTGGAAGCTGATGCCACCCGCAGCGGTATAACCTGAACAGGTAAGTGTAAAGGTAGTAGCACCTGCACCTGTTGTAGGCGAGCATGATGCTGTACCTGCTGTAGGCGTACCAGAACAGATAGAAGCACCTGTACCAGTTACACTAGCACAAACAGCAGAAGCTAAGCCACCACCAGTTACACAGATAGTACCGGAGAATGAACCGGCGCTGCCTGGGGTAAACCTGGTTTGGATAGTTGCCGCAGAAACTGTAGCACTGGTATAAGCTATGGTGTAGCTGTTGGTCCACGTAGAACTAGAACTGTTATATACTTCAAAGTTCGCGTTAGAGCTGGTAACAGTAAGGTTACTTGCTGTAGGCGTAAGGTAAGAAGCATTTAAGATAATGTTGCTGGTAGCAGACGATGTACCCACAGTAGTTGGCGAGAACGCAACTGATGTTGGGGCAAGGGTCGCTGCCGGCGGAGGAGGCACGATGTTAACCATGTAGTCACGCGCATCACCGTAAGAGGTAGATGTGGTAGGGCATGGGTTCATCGTTGGGTAAGTGGTGTTACCACAGCACTGGTAGTTATTCACCATCCTCATCCTGTGCACGCCAACTGTAGCGCTTGAAGGGATAGTCAATACCACAGTAGATGCTGTACATGAGCTGAATGAACCACCGCCACCAACTGTTTCGGTTGATGTAGTGAATATACCATCATCGTTATAATCTATCCAGAACTGCAAAGAGAAACTTGAATAGTAAGAACATGACAGCGCTAATGTAGTGGTATAACTGCTACCTGCCTGTAAAGAACAAGACAATGAAGTCATGTCTTCGTAGCTGGTACTGTTACAAGACGTACCATCAGATATAGTGCCGGATACACCATTCAGTGTGCCGATACTTGCATTCATTGGGTATGAGCTACAAGCATTCGCGAATGCAGGGCGGCAATATATAGGAACGCCTACAACGTTAGATGTAGCGCTCGATGCTGAATAAGAACAGCTAACTATACACCTGTAGTAAGTTGCTGACGTTAACCCTGAAACCGAATAGGTAGGGTTAGTAGCGCCTGATATATTAGTATAAGTACCAGAAGAAGTAGTAGACGACTGCCACTGGTAAGTTAAACCTAAACCGATAGATGTGCCGGCAAGGCTAAAGTTAAACGTAGTAGACGAAGTACCTGCTGTAGGGCTGGCGCTAAGCGTACCTGTTGAAGGCGTACCACTACATGCGTTGGCGCTGGTACCGCATACTGCAAAGTTAAGTGCAGAAGCTAAGCCACCGCCTGTAACAGCAACGTTGCCGCAATAAGTACCAGGGGTACCAGGTGCAACAAAGTGTACGTAAATGCTATTAGCAGTTACAGTACTTGATGAATAAGAAATAGTATAAGATGGGCCATAAGTACCACCGCTGGTGCTGCAAACCTCATAGTTAGTTGGTGCAGTAACAGTAAGGTTACCTGAACCACCTGAAAGGAAAGAAGCATTCAGTACTGTGGTAGTTGAGGCTGAAGTAGAGCCTGTACCTATTGTACCAAAGTTATAAGTGGTTGGTGCCAGGCTACCCATAGGAGGAGGGTTCTGGATAGTAACTGTATAGTCACGGCAATCGCCATAAGAAATAGATGATGTTGGGCAAGGGTTCATGCCTGCCGCATAAGTTGAGCTACCGCAGCACTGGTAGTTACCAACAATCCTCATCCTGTGCAAGCCAAGGGAAGCGCCTGATGGAATAACAAGGTTACATACCGGCGTAGCTGAAGAGTTAGAACTCAGGCCGCCTACGCTTTCTGTAGTCTGGAAAGTACCATCATCGTTAAAGTCAATCCATACCTGCTCGTTAAAGTTGCTGTAGTATGAAGTACTAACGTTTAAGGTTGCAGCATAAGTGATAGCCCTGTACAAAGTACAAGTCAACGAAGCAGAATAATCTTCGTAGCTGGCGCTTGTACAAGCAGTATTATCAACAATAGAACCAGAACCACCTATTAAGTTCTTAATAGAGGTAGTCATTGGGTAAGAGCTACAAGCGTTGGCAAACGTTGGCGTACAGCTAGATGCTGGTATCACCCAGGTAGCAGTTGCAGAAGAACCGTTAGCGCTTAGGCCTGATGCAGAACAAGTAACCACGCACCTGAAGTCAGAGCTGGCTGTCATGCCTGAGAAAGTATAAGTAGTATTGGTAGCACCAGTAATGTTAGACCATGAACCAGCTGAAGCTGGTGATGACTGCCACTGGAAGGTAAGGCCGCCTGCAGATGAAAAACCTGAAGCAGTAAGTGTAAATGAAGTAGAAGTACTACCCGTAGTAGGGCTTACAGCAGCACTACCTGCACTTGGAGTGCCAGAGCAAACGGTTGCGCCTGTACCTGTAACAGGTATGTTAACTGCTGATGCTAAACCACCACCTGTAATAGTTACGTTACCTGAGTAAGAACCGGTAGATGGAGGTTGGAAACGAACTTGCTGTGCATAGCCTGAAACACCAGAACCTGAATAAGCAAGTGTATAGCTGGTTGAAGTCCATGAACCAGAAGCAGTGTTATATACTTGAAAGTTAGATGGAGGAGTAATAGTTAAGTTATCGGCTGAAGGAGTAAGGTAAGCAGCATTAATAGTCGTAGTCAATGCAGAAGAAGTAGTACCAGAAGTTACCGGGCCAAAAGCCAGTGACGTTGGAGTACCTGTAGCAGTAGGAGGAGGAGTAGCAACGTTGATGGTATAATCACGGTCTTCACCATAATAATAGCCACCGCAAGGGCTGATAGATGGATAGTGAGCACCGCCATAGCTGTAGTCGTTAACTGCAACCCTCATACGGCGAGAGCCTGGGTAAACGCCACCTGGTAGTGTAATAGTAAAAGCACGCGTGCCAGATGCTGGCCCGTAACCACCTACACTTTCAGAAGCATCGAAAGTGCCGTCGTAGTTAAAATCGATCCACACCTGGCAGGCCATGCTGTAGCCCCCTGGTGTATTTACAGTCATAGTGTAGCTGCTACCCATGTACATGGTACAAGACAGGGCAGTCCTGTCAAGGTAACCACTACCAGAGCAGCTCGCTGCGTCACTGATGGAACTTGACACGCCGGTAACATTCATGCTCCCGATGTGCATTCCGTAGTACGAGCACGCACCATATGCGCCCCCGAAGCTGGGTGTACAGTAGGTTTGCGAGTAGCCCGCAAAACTGCCCATACACAGTAAGATGAGTAAAATCAGTTTTCTCATGCTGGTGGTTGTTTTTGTGTTTTGTGTTTTGTGATTGTAAAAGGAATTGTTCATTTCATTCGTCCGTTTGTGTTGTCGTAGTGCATCCCTAGCCATAGTTCTTTAATTTAAAAGGTGAAGAAATAGGAGAGGAGAGATGATTAAACGAAGTTTGAAAGCCACTAACCCTTATAAACGCAAAAACCCGGTAGCTGCTGCCACCAGTTAAAACATTGTTTGCAGTTGTATAATTGCCGTGTTCGTCATAAATAGTGTGTATGGCGAAACCAGCACCGGGTGAGCAACTTAAGTTGTTTTCAGAAAAAGCTTTAAGGTTATTTAGGGATATCCAACCAATTGAACAGGTAGAAGGGTAAAGGGCGTAAGCACCAATCGCAAACACATAGGCTGTATTTGCTTTACCATTTTGTACACAACTCCGCATATTGGTTGGACCAATGACGACTTCCTGGGCACCCAGAAAGTCCGGGCTACCCCCTGCCTGCAATTCGCTGGCCGGTAATTTTGCCTCAGTGGCAAAACCAGCCATGCAGAAACTGCACATTAGGATGATGATAGAATAAACCTTTTTCATAGTTTGTTTATGGTATGT
>CANBTK010000555.1 GCA_947372365.1 Flavipsychrobacter stenotrophus
CTCAATATCTTACACTGGCTCTACAGTGGCTACCGTTACGATACAGGTAAGGTTCAGCCCTACTGCTGTGGCTACTTCTACCGGCAACGTAACAGTTGCTGGCGGTGGCTTCACTACTGTTAACATTGCTGTTAACGGTACAGGTGCACCTGTTTGCTCTGGTACTCCTGTTGCGGGTGTTGCTACAGTATCGCCAACCAGCGGTAATGCTACAACTCCATTCACAGCTACGGTTACCGGTTATACATCATCAGGTGGTATCCAGTTCCAGTGGCAGTCAACCCCTGATACTACTACTTCATGGACATCTATCAGCGGTGCTACATTAGCTACATATTCGTTCTCAGGTGTTACTGCTAATACCTACTACAGGTGCGTGGTTACTTGTGCCGCATCTAGTACTTCTACGCCAACATATGCCTTTAAAGTACAGTACTTCCCGGCATCAAGCTGTACGCCAGCATCTTACTACAGCCCATGTAGCTATGGTATGACATTAGCTTACCCAAGCTACCCGCTTGTAATAGCTGGTGCTTCAGGTACTATTACCGATGCTACCACATGTACTGGTGGTTATATGGATAACACAGCCACTTCTATGACTTGCACGCTTAACGCAGGTACTACCTACACTGTAACAACAGGTAGCTCTGGTTCTTACGCTATTGCGCACCAGGCATGGATTGACTTCAATAATGATGGTACTTTCCAGAGTTCAGAAGTTGTAGGCGGCCTTGCCAGCTCTGCAAGCGCTATCCATACCTGGAATATCGTGCTCCCTTCTGGTTCTGCCAGCATCACCCCGGGCGTTTACCGCTTAAGGATGGAAGCTGAGTACTACTACCATAACTACCCAAGCCTTAGCCCATGCCCTGATGGTACTACTACCAACAGTTTCTACTACCTGGAGGTACGTGACTATAAAATAACACTGAATGTACCACCTGTAGCTACGGTTTCGTTAACTCCGCTTCCGTTCTCTCCAACAGTGGTAAGTACAACTTCTTCACCAATTGTTACGGTGTTGAATGCATCTTACCTGCTACCTGTTTCAGGCACACTTACAGTTACATCAAGCTCACCAACTGACTTTCAGGTATTAGACCCTGCAACGTCAACTTACGGGCCAAGCTATACAATAGCTTATACCAGCCGTACAGTAAGTGCAGCTTCTATATCTGTTGTATTCAGCCCATCTGCAGTAACGAGCTATTCATCTAACGTACAGGTAACTGGCGGCGGTTTGTCTACGCTTACTATACCAGTTACTGGTAACGGTGCGCCTATCTGTAGCGGTACGCCAGCTTCAGGTACTGCCGCTATTTCTCCTTCATTTGGTTCTTCAGCTACTACATTTGCGCTGTCTAACACAGGTTATTCTGCTGTAGGTGGTTTGTTGTTCCAGTGGCAGATATCCAATGACAGTACTTCATGGTCTAACATCTCAGGTGCTACTCTGGCTTCTTATTCGTTCAGCGGCCTTACAGCATCTAAATACTACAGGTGTGCTGTAACATGTGCTTACGGTGGTACTACCGTTTATACCTATGCAGTTAAGGCTAATTACTTCCCTAACTCCAGCTGTACGCCAGCATGGTACTATGCGCCTACGAGCCTCGGTACTTATGTAGCACAGGCTGGTGCAGGCTTCAGGATTAACGGTGTATCTTCTACAGCTATCAATGACGTTACAGCTCCTGTAACATCAGGCTACCTGGATATGACCGGCTCATTGAGCGTTACCCTGAATGCAGGTTCTACTTACAACGTAACAACCGGTACAGTTACTACCAGCTATTCAATATCTGACCAGGCATGGATTGACTTTAACAGCGATGGTATCTTCCAGGCTACTGAAAGGGTAGGTGGCCAGGCGTCTATTACTGC
The DNA here is from genome assembly GCA_947372365.1 of Flavipsychrobacter stenotrophus. Lineage (GTDB taxonomy): Bacteria > Bacteroidota > Bacteroidia > Chitinophagales > Chitinophagaceae > Flavipsychrobacter > Flavipsychrobacter stenotropha_D. The sequence continues at coordinate 1,888 of CANBTK010000555.1, forward strand.
AGCTGTGCACAGCTATAATATTACTATACCAAGCGGTGCATCGGGTATTACCCCAGGTACATACCGTATGAGGGTTGAGTGTGAGTATAACTACCACGTTTACCCAAGCCTCAACCCATGCCCTGATGGCACATCTACCAACTCTTATTACTATGGTGAAACACGTGACTACAAGGTTGTAATTAATGTACCGCCAACGGCTACAGCTACACCAGCGAGCATTGCGTTCTCACCAACAGTTGTTGGTTCAAGCTCTACTGCTTCTACTGTGCTGAGTGCATTATACCTGACACCAGCTTCTGGTTCGCTCACGGTAACTGCCCCAACCAACTTCGCGGTACTTGACCCTGCTTCTTCTACTTATGTTAGCAGCTACACATACAGCTATACAGGCTCTACTTCATCGCCGGTTACATTGGGCGTTCAGTTTACGCCTCCTTCAGTGGCTACTTTCACAGGTAGTGTAACTGTAACAGGTGGTGGCTTATCTACACTTAACATACCTGTAAGCGGTAACGGTGCGCCAATTTGTTCTGGTACGCCAACTGCGGGTACAGCTTCTGCTTCCCCAGTTATGGGTGGTACTACTACCGCGTTCACTATGTCAGTATCTGGCTATACTGCAACAGGTGGTGTTACCTTCCAGTGGCAGTCATCGCCTACTGGTACTTCATGGACTACTATATCTGGTGCTTCACTGGCCAGCTACAGCTTCACAGGTATTTCTACCAATATGTACTACAGGTGCATTGTTACTTGTAGCGCATCAGGGCTTTCTGCAAACACAGCTCCTGTGTTTGTGCAGTTCTTCCCGCCATCAAGCTGTACTCCGGCCTGGTACTATACTACCGGCTGCGGTTATGGTATGGTTGTGGCTACAACAGCTAACCACTTCAAGGTTAACGGTTCTTCGGGTTCTATTAACGATGGTACAGCATGTGCTACAAGCGGATACTTAGACCAGTCAGCGTCTTTATCTTGTACGCTGAATGCCGGTGCTACCTACGTTGTTACTGTAGGTAACTCAGGTTCTTACTCTCTTTCTCAGCAGGTGTGGATTGACTTCAACAGCGATGGTACCTTCCAGACTTCAGAAAGTGTAGGTGGTGCTGCTGCTGCTGCATCAGCCGTACGTACTTTCACTATCACGCTTCCTGCAGGTAGCTCGGCCGTAGCGCCAGGTACTTACCGCATGCGTGTTGAAGCTGAGTATAACTACCATGCTTACCCTTACCTGAACCCTTGCCCTGACGGCACAACTGCTTCATCAGCTTACTATGGCGAGGTTAGGGATTACGCTGTAACAGTTAATGTACCTCCGGTATATACACTTACCCCTGCAACGCTTGCTTTCCCTGCTACATTAGTAGGTGCAAGTTCTTCAGCATTAACTACTACGTTTACTGGTTCATACCTGTCGCCAACTGTAGGTAACATTACAGTGAGCGCGCCATCTAACTTCAAGGTTTACGATGGTACTTCATGGGTAACCAGCTATACTATTGCTTACACAGGCTACACAGTTGCTGCTACTTCTATCCAGGTACAGTTTAACCCAACAGCGGCTACTACTTACAGCGGTATCGTACTGATTACCGGCGGTGGTTTAGGTGTTGTTACCCTGAACGTTTCAGGTACCGGCGCTAACATGTGTACTGGTACTCCTGCTTCAGGTACTGCGTCTGCGTCGCCATCTTCGGCATCAGGTGCTACATCTGTAACTATCAGCTTGTCTGGTACTTCAGTAGTTGCTGGTTTAACTTACCAGTGGCAGTCATCTTCAGATAGCTCTTCATGGTCTAATATCACAGGTGCTACCAATACTACTTACGGCTTTACTGGCCTTACCGCTACTACCTATTTCAGGTGTATAGTAGGCTGTTCTGCAAGTGGCTTGTCAGCTACTTCTAATGGTACTAAAGTAACCTGGGTTATGCCTACAGCTTGTACGCCTAGCTGGATATATTCAACCAATGCTTGCTCTAGCTATACTATGGCTATAGGCAGCTACGACCTGGTGGGTATTATTGGCTCAATACATGATGCGTCAGCTTGTAACAATACCGGCTACCTTAACAGGACCGCTTTGTCAACAACGCTTTTAACAGGCAGCACATACGTAGCTACAATTGCAACTAACACTGCTGCTTCTACCTACAACGTGAATACACAGGTGTGGGTTGACTTTAACAGCGATGGTACGTTCCAGACTTCTGAGAGCGTAGGTGGTAACAACGCATGGACTGGTACAGGCCATACAGTTACCCTTACTATCCCAAGTGGTGTTGGTATCGGCACTTTAAGGATGCGTGTTATTAATGAGTATAACTACCATAGCTACCCTTCTATTGATCCATGCCCGAACGGTACAGGTACCTTCTACTATGGTGAGGTTCGCGATTACACTGTTGTCCTGGTTAACCCATCAACATGTAGCGGCACGCCTACTGCAGGTTCTATATCAGCTACTTCAACTTCAGGCTGTACACCGGTTATTTCTACTTTGTCTTTACCAGCAACTGCGGGTGTAAGCGGTTTAACTTACCAGTGGCAATCATCTCCTGATGGTACTTCATGGAGCTCTATTTCAGGTGCAACAGGTAGTACTTATGCATCTACATCTACTGCTACCACATTTACCAATACTACTTACTACAGGTGTAACATAGTATGTACTTCATCTTCAGGCACATCTACATCAAGTGTACAGGCCATTGTTGCTACTCCGGCACCAAGCGCTATCACTGGTACGCCTACAGTATGTGCTGGTGGCAGCACCACATTGGCTAACGCATTGAGCGGTGGTACCTGGTCTTCATCGGCTACGTCTATTGCTACTGTGGTTCCTTCTACAGGTGTTGTTTATGGTATTACAGCTGGTTCAGCGGTTATATCTTATACTACATCTGGCTGTTCACCTGCTACATCAAGCTTCACGGTGAATACTTCACCAGCTGCTATTACAGGCTTCACCAGCTTATGCGTAGGTGGTGCTACAACCCTGCACGATGCTACAACAGGTGGTACATGGAGCAGCGCAAGCACTTCAGTTGCTACAGTTGACCCATCAACAGGTGTTACTACTGCGGTTGCAGCGGGTTCTACTACTATTACCTACAGCAATGGTTGCGGTACTGCAGCTACTACTTCATGGACAACTAATACTTCTCCATCAGCTATCATAGGGCCAGCATCTATCTGTACTTTATCTACTGGTTCATTCAGCAATGCGGTAACAGGTGGTACATGGAGCAACTCACCTACAACTTTTGGTACAATTGATGCTTCTACTGGTACATTCTATGCATCTTCTACTGCGGGTACTTCTACATTAACTTACACAATAGGCTATTGTAGCGTAACTGACGTAGCTGTGGTAGGTATTACAAGCCCAGGTACAATATCTGGTACTACCACTGCATGTTTCGGTGCATCTACCACGCTGACCAACCCAACTACGGGTGGCGCATGGAGCACATCTGACCCATCTATCGCAACGGTTAACCCTACTACCGGTGTAGTAACAGGTGTTTCTTCAGGTGCTGCAACCATCACCTATGGTACAGGTTGCGGTTCCGATGCTACTACCAGCTATACTGTAAACGGTTCACCGGTTACTATATCATCTTCTACTGTATGTAGCCAAACAACGCTGAGCATGTCAGCAGGCACAGGGGCAGGTTCTTACACGTACTCATGGAGCGGCCCATTAGGCTTTACTTCAGCTGCTGCTTCACCGACTATCGCGTCAGCGCCTACTTCGGCATCAGGTATCTATAGCCTTACTGCAACACAGGGCGGCTGTTCTACTTCTACCTCTTATTGGGTAAGGGTGGATACTTCGGCTCAGGTGGGTGTAACAGCTACGCCTACTTCAATCTGCCCTGGTTCCAGCAGCATACTTACTGCTGCCGTTACTTCGCCGGTTACAGGTGACTACGCAGTAACTGCTATTCCTTATGCTCCATTAACAATGAGTTCTGTTACAGCAGGCCCTAGCGGTATCAACGCCAATGCTACTGTAACACTGCCATTCAGCTTCAATTTCTATGGTACGTCTTACGGCTCAGTTAAGATATCTACTAACGGTTACATCAACTTCGGTGCAGCCTCTACTAGCTTCTCTGTAGTGTCCCTGCCATCGTCTTCGGCTCCATTAGCTATGATTGCGCCATTCTGGCATTACCTTAACGCTGCTACCAATAGCATACAGTACACTACAGTGGGTACTGCGCCTAACAGGAAGTTTGTTGTAAGGTATAATAACGTGGCTGACTGGACTGGTTCTGGCGTAAACAGCGCACAGATAGTATTATATGAAACAAGCAACATCATTGATATGTTTGTAACTAAAGCCAATACAGCATCTACGTACTATGGTGTTTCTGGTATCCAGAACGCTTCAGGTACTGTAGCTACAACTGTACCTGGCCAGAATAACACTAACTATGTTGTTAACAATGCAGTGGCCGGTACGGCATGGCGCTTTGCGCAGCCTTCATACAGCTACTCATGGTCACCAGCTACAAGCCTTAGCAGCGCAACGGTGGTTAGCCCTGTTGCTACATTAACTACTACCAGCACTTACTCTGTAACTGTAGTTGACGCATACAGCGGTTGTACTACACCAACTACTGCAAGCGGTACAGTTAACGTGTACATTTCGCCTGCTGCTTATGCAGTTACACCTACTACAGGTTGTACCGTTGGCGCTAATATCGGCATACCAAACAGCGAAAGTGGCGTTAGCTACCAGCTATACCGTGGCGCTACAGCAGTAGGCAGCCCAATAACAGGTACGTCTGGTTCAGCAGTAACGTTCCCAACTGTTTATGTTGCGGGTACTTACACAATTGTTGGTTCATTGATAACAGGCGGTTGCCAAACAACTATGACTGGCACTTGCGTTGTTAACACAACACCAACTGCACAAACTGTAACAGGTGGCAACGGTTGTACTTCTACAGGTGTTACTATTGGCCTCAACCCAACTACAAGCGGTGTTACTTACCAATTGTATAATGGTGCTTCTACAGTAGGCAGCCCTGTAACTGGTTCTGGTTCGTCTATCAGCTTCGGCTCTCAGACAGCTGCTGGCACTTACACAGTAGTAGCAACCAGCGCTGTTGGCGGCTGTACTGCGGTAATGACCGGTAGTTCTATTATCTACACTTCGCCTGCTACTTATAACGTAACCGGTGGTAACGGTTGTACAGCATCTTGCATCACAGTTGGTACTTCTAACTCTGAAAGCAGTGCCAGCTACCAGCTTTACCGCAACGGTTCTACAGTTGGTTCTCCGGCTTCAGGTTCTACAGGTACAGGTGTTACATTCGGTACACAGTGTACTGCAGGTAACTACACAGTAATAGCTACTGCGGGTATTTGTTCTACTACAATGAACGGTGGCGACACAATTAACACTTCGCCTTCTATCACGCTGGGTGCTAACCCAAGTGTTTGCCAGCCAATTTCATCTACAACAATAGGTTACTCTGCGCCTACAGCTTCGCCAACAACGTATGATATATCATGGGGTGCTACTGCACTTACTGATGGCTTCACTAACGTAACGGGCGGTACATTAACAGGTGGTTCTATTACCCTTGTTATACCTACAGGTGCAGCAAATACTTACACAGGCACTATATCAGTTTCTAACGGTTTCTGTACAAGTACTGCATACAGCTTCAGCGTTACAGTATACGCAGCTCCGGCAGGCAGCATTACGTCAGCAATCGTGCCATGTATGGGTTATTCTACCAACATCGTGTTTAGCGGTACTACGGGTGCTACTGTTGCTTACCAGGTTAACCACGGTTCTACATTTACTGGTACATTAACTGGTGGTACTTACACATTATCTACTGGTGCATTAACAACTGCTACTACTTATACACTGGTTGACGTTCACAACCCTGTTTGCAGCCTTGCAATTAACAGGGATACCATTGTCAACCCAACGCCAATGCAGTGGGTAGGTGGTACAACCGGCGTTGAGTCTGATTGGAACACAGCAGGCAACTGGGCTTGTGGTTTCGTACCAGGCAGCTCTGATAACGCTATTATACCAGCAGGCACTACTTACAGCCCTGTTATTGCTGCCAGCGGTACAGGTACTACACGCAACCTTACAATAGCCCCAACAGCTACTGTAACAGTGGGTACTTCTGCTACGCTTAATATAGGCGGTGCACTTACCAACGGCGGTACAATTACAGGTGCAGGTGTTGCTGTCCTTAACGGTTCTTCATCACAGGCAATATCTGGCGTGGGTACTGTTAAAAACATCACCTTAAACAACAGTGCAGGTGCTATCATCGGTTCTACTTCAAAAATGACAGTGAAGGGTACATTAACTGTAACTTCAGGTACATTGGCTACCGGCGACAGCCTGGTGCTTTATTCTGATTCCTTCGCTACTGCTCGTGTTGCAACTGTGCCAGGATCTGGCGCGTCAATAACAGGCAATACTAAGGTTATGCAGTGGATTCCTGGTGGCCGCCGTGCTTACCGTTTCTGGGCACATCCGTTCAGCAACTACACTGGCTTAACAGACCTGAATAATTACATTGATGTTACAGGTGCAGGTGGTGCAGCAAATGGCTTCACGCCTACAGCTTCTAACGCGGCATCTGCATTCAGGTACAACCCATTGGTAGGTAACTCTGCATTGCCATCTGATCCAGGTTGGAGGGCGTTCACAAGCGCTTACACAACTGCCGACAGTAACAGGCTGCACCAGTACCAGGGTATCCGCCTGTTCTTCAGGGGTGCTAAGGGCGAAGGCTTAGGCTATCTGCCATACGTGCCATCGTCAGTAACTGTTGCACAGTTCGGTACACTGAACATCGGTACACAAACAGTTAATATGGCAAAGGGCTCATCTGCTAATCAGGATTACAACATGGTGGGTAACCCATATGCATCTCCGGTTGATATAGGTGCTGTAGTTTACAACGCTTCTGTTTCGGGTTACATTACAGGTGCAGGTTTCTACATCTGGAATCCATTCCTCGGTTCAGCTGGCCAGTTCCAGTCAGTAGTTATCAATAGTGTAACACCATACTACCTGCAGGCGAATGCTTCGTTCCAGGTACGTGCTGCGCACAATGGCGATGCACTTACGTTCCTTGAGAACTTAAAGGGCACTACACCAAATACCAACGTACTGAAGGCTAGCCCTGACTATGTAGCATTGACTATCTATGACGCTAACTACCATCCTTGGGATATGGTGAACATCAAGTTCAACGATGACGCAACCAACAACGAGGACAGCAAGTACGATGCAGCTAAGCCTAACGGCCCTGCTGACCTGAACTTCTATAGCTTAAGCGCTGATAACAGCAAGCTTTCAATAGATGGCCGCCCATACAAAGCAGAAGGCATTATTCCACTTGGCCTCCAGAGCAGCGTAGCGCAGGACTTCATCATTAAAGCTGATAATATCGCAGTTCCAGAAGGTGGTAAAGTTTACCTGCATGACAAGCTGCTGAAACAATATGTATTGTTACAGGCTGGTACAGAATACAGGTTCACTATCTCTACCGATAAGGCAACACAAGGCAACGAAAGGTTTGAGTTGAGCATGGAGCCTGCGAAGGTTGCAAGCAACAAGGGCTTACAGGTTACTATGACTCCTAACCCTGCTACCGATGAAGTTACAATTGGCTTCACAAATGGCAAGGCAGAAGAAGTAAATGTAAGGGTACTCGACCTGTCAGGTGTTAGCGTTTACAATCAGGCACTTGGTACTAAGCAGAACGGCAGCATCAGCGTGCAGTTAGGTAGCTTCGCATCAGGTATCTACATGGTAGAGCTTACATCAGGCAGCCAGAAGGTTGTTCAAAGGTTAATTAAAGAGTAATCTTTCACTGGATTTTCTCTCTCTCGAATAAACAAAGCTGCCCCTTGAAAGAGGGGCAGTTTTGTCTTTTATGGGGTTCCCGTTTCGCTTGCACCCTTGTGCCCGAAGGCAAAACCGGTTGCATTTCAAAAAGCGGCACAATTATACCATTTGATTGTCAGAAACCGGGAGAGTCCGAAGGGCTTAAATAGGAGTAGCACGGCTTTCAGCCCATAAGTGTTCCAAACCTTTATGCTGAGCTAAAGAGATGTGGTGCCCTACTCGGGCAATCGCCGCAAAGAATCACTATCGCCTTGGTCATTTCGTTTTCCAATTCTAGTTCATGATAAACCGCTGGCAAATATAATAAATAAATATTTACTATATTTGGGTTCAAATAGGAAACTATGCGAACCTTGCAGTGGACAGTAGTATCCCCACATGGCGTATCTTCATCGCCATCCTTGCCATTAACGCGGATACTTTCTTTAAGGATTAGTTCAACACCCCCTGGCCCAATGCGCTTTCGGAACTCTACCAGCGCCTTAGCCACACAAGGGCGTTTTGGGGTAAACGCCTAAGCGCCACTGAAGTACTGGTAGTACATATTTTCACTCCATTGCTCACCATACTCTCATCGCTTAAATTGCGTAGTTGCTTCAAAATCAACAACGGCACCATTAAGCGAATTGGCATTGCCGGTTTGCCCTGAGTGGAACTATAGTGCTTAGAAAAAGCAAGGTCAAACACTATTGTCCGGCAAAAAAACGAGAGTTCGTGTTTTAGCTTATTCGTGTTTACCAAACCAATGAAAGTCGCCGCGATAGCGGACATTAGAGTAAC
>CANBTK010000556.1 GCA_947372365.1 Flavipsychrobacter stenotrophus
GCCTTCCATACATCAGCGCCTGAAGATATCTGTATTCTCCCGCTTTCTCCCGGTACTATCTTGAAATTTTCGTCATAAACCACATAGTTAATGAAGGTTTGTGGAATTGTTTCGTCCACATTCCCTGTTTGAAGGGAATTGATCAAACCAATATTATCTGGTGTAAATAAGTTCTGTAGTGTGCTTATCTGGCCTGGTTCTCCATTGGCAATACCCCCACTACCCGACATTAGAGTATTAATAAATGCACTAACCACCTCGGAACTATCTATCGTTCCGGTGCTGGTGTCTGTGCTGTTATAATACGATTGCGCGGAAATATCAAACCTGTCGCCTGCCATAACTTTTAGCACAATCGATGTGCCTATTATCCTATCAGAATTTCCTGCATCTAATCGAGCTGCTTTCAAGTCAAGCTGGCTTGTGCTTAATGGCCGGTCGTCCCGCACCGTTTCAATATTACTAAACACGGCATCTTCCGAAGTGCTTGCTGACATTTCATGGCTGGCAACATAATCCCAGCTAAATGGCACTGCGACTGAGTTAATTGTGCTCCTTACGTTTCCAAGATGGTCCCTTACAAAATAGAAATTATCAAAAGATGTTCCGGCAGGTACATTGTAGCCCTCTTGGTTATTAATGAGATGTATATTGTTGTTTTCATATACTAAACTGCCGATATAATCTGTAACCGTAGTCCCAGCTGTTGTTGTATAGATTTCTTCCAGTTTACTTCCATCAGCATCATATACATATTCAAGCTTACTGCTGCTGCCGAAAACCACAGTTTCGGGTTTATTAAAATAATTGAGAACGGTACTTATCCCTTTGTTCGCATCGGCCGTTAAACTCCCGTTATAGTCATATGTATAGTCAGTAGTGGTATAATTATCTTTAAAATCATAAGGGGTAAATGTGCTGGTGGTTAATGGTACTGCATCATCCACTTGTTGTATACGATTACTGATATCGGAAGCCTCATAAGTATACTTCAGGTTATCAATTAGGCCCGGCCCCACATATGATGATGTATTTATTGGGCCATATCGTTTCAATCCAGTCAGGTTGCCATTAAAATCGTAGGTATAACTACCCTCTGTATAATCAGATGAAACACTATTCCATGTGCTCCAGAATGTGCCGCTTGAAGTACTATACGAAGGCCCGGTAAATTCACTAAAATCGGCCTGCCTTAGCCTACCTGATAAATCATAGGTATAGCCATAAGCCCTAGATGGGAATCCTTTGTCTTTCCAGATTATTCCTGAAACACCACCGCACAATAGGTTATGTGAAAACCCAGCATCGTATTTAATAGATTCTCCAAATGTCATCGGATGCCCGTGATCATTGCCATTTTCCGCAAAATCGGCGTTAATCCCTATTAATTTACCTCTTATATTATAACTTAGCCATTGTTCTTCAATACCACCTATGTTACGTAAAACTATTTGCCCCAAATCATTGTAGGTGTAGGAAACAAGCGTTCTTGGTGTGCTTCCGTTAATGGCCTGAGATAATTCTTTTAGCTTTTGAGTGTAATTATAAAAAAACGAATGGGTTACCACCTGATTATTGGGACTGGAGGTGCATGCCGGATTATATGTCTTTTCAATGAAACTGATTTTATTTCCAACAAAGTCAAACTGGCTTGCAGCAATTTCTGTGCCCGAGTTGATAGTACTGCTTACTCTTTCAATCGCATGACCGTTGGCATCATAATAGTATGATGTGTTAATAAAGTTACTTAAACCAGAACCGCTAAAAGTCGCGGGTAATATAACTTTAGACACCCTACCTGTTACCAATCCGCGTGTATTATCAGACCTGACCGGAGTAAGTGTTTTAACACCGGTTAATAAATTACCAGTAAATACGGACGAATTGTATGGAGTGGACATTGACTGAGCAGTCGTTGAAAACCCATCGTAAAAGCCAGTATGATATTCGTCATAAAAACAAATAGACTTAAGGTCACTAAATGACAGTCCCGAACTCAATGAGATTGCGGGATATACTCCCTGCAAGTTTTCATCATATAGATAATGTAAGATGTCATTGTAACTATTGAGAGATCCAGGAAGCGTTTTAGCATCAAAGTAGTTTTGTAAAATTGATCTTGTGACGTATGATGTTCCAAACGAAACAGTTCCAGTTTCTATAATCCTATCTAATTTGTCGTAATGATTCCAGTGCCAGTCAATATCGGTAGGACTGAGAGTTAACATTAGCCTGTTGTGGCAGTCATATACCATGGCGGTATTTGAGCCACTTTCCTGCCCCGCCTGGTGCGTTTCAACTACGCGCCCGATATCGTCATACATATTGAAATCGCAAAGGTTGTCGATTATTGTACTGTTTGGAACCCATGCCACTAATGCGAGCTTCTGTACTGCTTTTGGAGGTAATGTGTAGGTTAGCCTGTCATAGATGTCATACACATAATATGTAAGCAAATAGGTTGGGCATCTCATTGGATTAAAATAGTTCTTTGGAACTTGCAATTCAGTAAAAGTTGATTGTAAGGCCTCTGGGTTTTGCAGATCTATCGCATTGCCAGAATTTGGTATTAAAGCAATATTCTCATCCGGATTATACATCCTGGATGCAACGTAAGAGCCTACTGAAACCGATGTACTTGTTGCCCCTTCCCCTAGTACTCCCGATGTGCCTGAGGTGCCTGAAGTGCCGATAATCCCGTCAGGGTTTATCGCAGTTAAATTACAATCATTAAATTCGGTCAAAACATTCTTTGCAATTAATTTGCCTTCAACATCATAATACTCAAAAACCTGTCCACCATCGGAAGTTTCTATCACCTTTTTCAATAAAGTACCGGCTGCATAATATCCTGTTTTTAATGGGTAACCATTACTCGGATCAATCCCCCACATTATAACTTCATTATTTACATTTGTTATGCCCGCAGTCCTGGTGCCATTAGACTGGCCAAGATTACTTTTGCCAGGGGTAAAACTGTATTGAACTCTGCTATTTGCATCTGATATATAGCTGCTTTCAATTATAGAAGTGTTTGGCTCAGATGGAAAAATACCATTAAAATAATTCACTTGATCAATGAATGCATTATTTTGAAACGAACTATTTCCCGGTACAGGATAGGATAAATAAGAAAAATGGTTTATTGACGGTCTATTATCATACGGAGTGACAATATCTTTATTATCGGCACCAAATCTTTCAATTGATTGTAACGGCCTTCCAAACCCGTCTACATAATTTGTAGACATTTTTAAATTAAGGGCGGATGTCGTTTCGTTAATCAAAGTTTCATCTGTAACAGGATACTGAGGCTCAAATGTTCTCGTATAATTAAACAACGTAGAACTACCAAAAGTATAGCTTGGCGGCAATGAAACACTATTGGTAATTGTGCCTGGTATTATGGTGATAACCGGTATCGCAAAGCTCCCACTTGATGCCTGCGGGATATTTTGTCCAAAAATCTTACCTAAGCTCAGGCAAAAAAGACACAA
>CANBTK010000557.1 GCA_947372365.1 Flavipsychrobacter stenotrophus
GCTGCCTAGCGCCACACTATTTGCACCACTTGCCGTAACATTATTACCTACAGCTACCGCATTGGTTGCAGATGCTGTATTGGTATTGCCTATACCTGTGGCATTGGTACCTGAAACTGTATTAGAGATTCCTAGGTTTGAACCTCCACTTGCAGTTAATTGCAAACCCGCAGTAAGTGCACTGTTGCTGAAGAGTTTATAACCACCTGTGAAACGCGCTTTCATCTGGTTAGCTGCGTCGTTAGTTGTAGCCGTCGTGGTGCTGTTGTCGCCCATTATCAATGCCCCTCCCTGGGCGTTAGTCGATACATAGCTACCTATTGCAACGCTAGAAGTGCCGCTTGCTGTAACATTATTACCCACAGCTACCGCATTGGTTGCAGACGCTGTATTGGTATTGCCTATACCTGTGGCATTGGCACCTGAAACTGTATTAGAGATACCTAAGTTTGAACCTCCACTTGCAGTTAATTGCAAACCCGCAGTAAGTGCACTATTGCTGAAGAGTTTATAACCACCTGTAAAACGCGCTTTCATCTGGTTAGCTGCGTCGTTAGTTGTTGCTGTCGTGGTGCTGTTGTCACCCATTATCAATGCACCTCCCTGGGCGTTAGTTGACACATAGCTGCCTATTGCAACGCTAGAAGTCCCGCTTGCTGTCAGATTGTTCCCAATCCCTACCGAATTAGTGGCGGAAGAAGTGTTAGTACTGCCAATTGCCAATGAAGAAGTACTACTCGCAGCATTGTTGCCGCCTATGGCTACCGATGCGTTGCCCGATGCTGTATTACCTGTTCCCATAGCTATGGCAGCATTGTTAGTAGCTTTATTTACGTTGCCCATTGCAACGCCCTGTGGGCCGCTCACTGTATCCTTAAGACCCATGGCTGTACCATATGAAGCGGTAACATATGACGATGTACCTGCCGCTGTACCGCCAAAATTGGTCATAGCTAAACCCTGGTTTAGCGAACTGCTGGTGAGGAATTTGTAGCCACCTATAAAACGCATCATCATCTGGTTTACTGAGTCGTTGCTGGTAACAGTTGTAGTACTATCGCCAACGATAAATGAACCAGCCTTCCCACTTGTTGAAACGTAGCTACCTAAAGCCATACTTGACCTTCCACTTGCAGTAAGGTTATTGCCGATGGCGTTTGCATTCACCGCCGACACTGTATTCGACGTACCAATGTTCGCACCACCAGTTGTGGTTAATTGAAGGCCCGATGTAAGGCTGCTATTGGTGTATAGTTTGTACCCTCCTGTAAATCGCATCATCATCTGGTTATAATCGTCATTGCTTGTCGTGGTGCTCGTCGTATCGCCGAAAATAAAAGAACCGTCTTTGCTGTTGGTAGAAACATTTGTGCCCAATGCAAAGGAATGCATGCCGCTTGCAGTATTGTTGCTGCCAGCAGAAAAAGAATAGTCGCCAGCAGCTGAATTTTGGTTACCAGAAGCAAACGAAGAATTACCAGAAGCCGTGTTATTAAAACCCATTGCAGATGCTGCAAATGAAGAAGCTGTATTGTACTTACCAAAAGTACTTGCGTAGCTGCCGGAGGAAATATTAAAAACACCCATTGCGACACTTCCAGGCTGCGTTGCTTTAGATTGATAACCGGTAACAAATGCATGATCGCCGCTTACTATGTTCCCTATACCGAATGCTGCAGACTCGTTTCCCGATACCGTATCCGAAGAACCAACAGCAATAGCATTTGTGCCATTCACGTAGCAAAAGCTACCTAAGGTTGCTGCGCCGTTAGGAGACAGCAACAATCCGGTCGTGCCATCAGGTGTTATTTTAAAATTATTAGTGTATAAGTTACTGGTAAGCGTATCATCAAAAGTTGCAGCAGTCTGCGCTATTGAAACTATGCTATCCACATAACCCTTATCTGTCAAAGAACGTGTGTCATAACTACTGCTTACATTGTTCATGTATTTAAGCACACCTGCATTCGTGAGCTGCGCCCCCTCGGTAGCCGCTGCATTAGAATAAAATTTGTAGCCACCTGCAAAGCGCATCAGCATCTGGTTTGTAGCATCGTTATATGTATAGGAAGCAGATGACGTGTCGCCAAGCGCAAATGAACCTGATTTGCCATTGGTAGAAACATTATTACCCATTGCGATAGAATTATTACCCGTGGCCATCACCTGAAGGCCTATTGCAGCAGCATATTGCCCACTTGCCAGGTTGCTGCTGCCCAGTGCAACTGCCCCTCTTTCGGAAGCAGTATTGTAGATGCCTATGGCGCTGGAGCCCCATCCGCCTGAACTATTGTTAGTGCCTGCAGCAAAACTCCCGTTGCCCGAAGACACATTGCTGTTGCCTATAGCAACCGACTGGCTGTTAGTTGCCTTATTGCTGCCACCCAGCACTACGCTTTCCAGGCCAGTTGCGCTATCGGCACTACCTATCGCCGTTGCAGATATGCCCGATACATAGTTGCCCGCCCCAATAGCTGTACTGTTGGTATTTAAGGCTATATTATCCCCGCCAAATGCAGTGGACATATTACCGATATTCGAGTCGTCCATCTGCGCCCCTGATACTGTTGCTGCGCGAAAGGCAGCTTTTTTAGGATACCACAACATGCGTGTACCAGCGCCCGAAACTGATAAACCGGCGCCGCTTCCATAGCTGCCTGTATCAACCATAACTCCATTACTGTACATTTTTAGGCCTGTTGTCCCGTCAGCGCTAACCATGTAGCCATTGGTTATAAGGTTGCTCAGTAAAGTATCGTCAAAAACTAAAGATGTGGCGGAAGCACTTACCACACTGTCCACGTAACCTTTGTCCGTTAATGACCTTGTATCATAACTTCCGCTTACATTATTCATGTATTTCAGCACTCCAGCATTGGTTAGTTGCGCTCCTTGAGTACCAGTGGAATTTGTATATAATTTGTAACCACCATTAAAGCGCATCATCATTTGGTTAACTGCGTCGTTGCTTGTTGTTGTTGTTGTGCTATCGCCGAAAATGAATGAACCAGCCTTGCTATTGGTGGAAACGTTGCTACCCAGCGCAAATGAATAATTGCCACTTGATGTAGCTGCATTACCAGCCGCAAATGCAGAATTGCCGCTCACCGTGTTACCATAGCCCAGCGCAGTTGCCCCGAATGCGGATGCTGTATTATTCCTGCCAATAGCGGTAGCACTTGCGCCACTGCACGTATTCTGTATACCCAGTGCCACGCCGCCAGCCTGGCTTGCCGATGAGAAATAACCCGTTACCAGGCTATGAGCAGCGCCATTGGTACACCCTTCGCCGGCCGTTAAACTATATGCTCCGTTCGCCTTAGTATCATAACCAAAAGCCGCTGAATAATTACCTATGTTCGCGTCATTCCAGTTTACACCAGAAACGCCACCGGCCCGGAATGCAGCCTTTTTAGGGTACCACATCATTCTGGTGCCTGCGCCCGATGGGGCTAAAGCGCTACCGCTGGCTAACACGCCAGTATCTACAAGTATGC
>CANBTK010000558.1 GCA_947372365.1 Flavipsychrobacter stenotrophus
CTCATTGTATTCGGTGCTTTTCAGTTCGGATTGCATGTCGGCAAGGAGATTGTCATTGTACAGTTTTTTGTAGGAATTGATGACCTTCCTGAACTCCGCCTTTGAAGGAATTGCCCTTAACGCTGCCCTGAGTGCCACCTTATCTGTCCCCCACCAGCCGTCATTCTCAAAAGCCATTTTTATTTGCTTGGCGATTGTGGGTGCATTTCCTTCCTCGAGTGTTTTGGATTGCTCACTGCCTGCAATTGCGTGTTTAATAGCCTTCCTCCCTACTATTACCACACCACCAGCCAATGCAAGCCCCAACAGGGAATACTGTATTTTCTCCCTCAGTGTAAGCCCGTTTGCTGTCCGTTTGCTGAATGCCTGATACATAATGAAGTTTGGTTTATACGCCCAGGTACCTTTTTGCCATTGCGGTCTTTATGGGGTCGTTTGCCACGGTATAAGCAAGCTTTTCCAGTTCTTTTCCCGTAAGCTTTCCCGAGAGCACCGCAAGGGCTTTCATTTTCTGTTCAGCTTCGGCTTTGTCTTTTGCCGGGATGCTGACATTATAGCTGAATGTGTCCATAACTGATTAGATTTTTACATTGAGTAATTGGGCGGCCTGGGGTAATTTTTCGGGATAGTGCAGGATTACGGCAACCATTTGGTGGATGCACTCTACCTCCTGCGGGCTGAATTTACCTTCAAGGGCGGTCGCCAGCCCCATGAACTGTTCCTGTGCCCGGCTCCATGCTGCGGCAGGCTGGGCTTCGGAGAAGGTAGCCTGTGCGTCCTGCTCCTGGCCCGGCTGGTTGCCACCACCAGTGGGCATTGGTGCGCCTATGCCACCCAATGCGCCCAGGAGGCCTGCAAACTGCGCCACCTTCGGGTTGGTGAATTTCTTCCCTGAAATATAGAGCTTGATGGTTTCTGTTGCCAGCTCTGTTACGCTCACGCCGCCGAGGTGGTACTTGTTCTCGTCTGCAAGCTGGCGGAGGCTTTCAATTTCCTTCTCCAATTTGTCAATCAGCTTCTGCCTGTCGTCTACATCGTCCTGAAGGCTGGCAACCTGTTCGTTCAGTTCAACGATTGCCTTTTCGTTTTCTTGCTCCTTCATGAGCTGCTTGACCCGCTGGCCTACTTCCCCCAAGCCGCCAAATCCGTTCAGGGGTGTTGAAGAAAGTTCCTGCGCATTTACGTGGTAGTTGTAACGGGTATTGCGGTTTGTGCCCTTGCCGTCAAAGACGAGTATGGAAAGTGTACCTGTATCATCACTGATTTCCCCTGCAAATTCATCAAACTCCGATAAATCGTCTGTGCGGGTAACCACCTTGAACCCGTCAATCTGTATTTCATAATCCTTAGCCCGGCCTTTTTCTATCTCCCGCTGGAGAAACCGCTTGAGGTCATGTACTTTCTGTTCGCTGTATTTATTATTTACTTCTGGCATACTACTGATGTTTAAAAATTACCTGAATCATTATTACGTGTAACGGGTTGGCGCTGTAATTGGTTAATTCCATACTGCCCTCAAAAACATATTGCAGTTCATTGGCCGAATCGCCTAAAAGGTCATAAACGCCAATTTCACTTTCTATGCGGAGGTTCTGTACCTCTTCAGCCAGTACAAAAAACTGTAGCCCCTGTGGGATAACCCTTTTTTCCATCGGGCTAAGTACGAAATGGCGGATATGGATGTAGCAATCTTTCTCTTTATGCCCCAAATCACTTATCCTTTTTATGCCTATCTGCATTGCGGTTTCAGTTGTCATAAATTGTAGCCTTTACCGGGTTCATCTGTTTCTGTCCATACATAGAGCCTGAAAGTGTAGGTAATCCCTGCGTTCAGTTTTTTAATAAGCAAATCCTCGTACCTGCCATAGAGCGTAAAACTGTTCCTGATAAGCAAAGGTTTTAACTGGCTGTCCACGCCCCTTAGTGAATACGGGATTGCTAGTGGCTTGTACAGGGCTATTGAACCGATGGGCTGTACCTCAAAATCAGTGTAACCGATAGCTACTTCGCTGCTGTAACAGAAGCTGGCAATCTGCTCTGCCTGCACTTTCACGATTCCGGCAACGTACCTTTGGCTCACTGCAAAAAGGTTTTCAACACCCATGATACCAGCCTGCATCCCCACTATCCGGCTGATGTCCCTAGGCAGGTTGATTTGAAAGAAATTCAACTCGCCTTTTTTTGTGATGGGGATGGTGATAACTGTTATCTTCTGTTGCATATCAAAAACCTTTTACGACACAATCAAGGGTTAACCTCACCCTGTAAGCTTCAAACTGAAGTGAGGCATCATTGGTGTCTGTGTACTCAAATTTTACCTGGCCATTACCTGCCGGGACATTCCCCCGTATAAAGAACCTTTCGTTGACCGCAACATTCGGTGTGCTGTATAATTGTTTGGCTTCATAGCCTTCAGGCACTACCTCCTGTTTGTTCACTTCTATTTTTATTGTCCCCCTGCCGTAAACCAGCGAATCATGGTCGGAGGTAATCTGGAAGCCCCTTACATAGGCTATGGATTTGTCCAGTTCATAGATAACCGAATAGGTTTTATTCTGCACCGTTACGGCAATGTCCACCCATTTCAGTAACAGCCCTTCTATCGGTATTTCATTTTTGGCATTTTCCATCTTCTTGGGTTTAATGTTAAGTCAAATGCCCGCCTGCCTGCTGGTACACCTGCATTAAAACTGCAAAGCGTTGCTCTTTCTGCCCATACCCTGCACCGGGCAGCGAAGCCCATTCCTTTTTGCATTTTTCGATGGCTGCGGCAAGCCTGCCTGCAAGTACATCTTCCAGCGCACCACGCCTGCGGATGAGTTCAACGGCTGCCCTGTTTTGGCTGGAGGGGCTGAAATCTGCCAGCCCCAATGCTTGTTGGACACCCACCCATGTGTGGTACAGTATCTGGTATGCCCCTGCCGCCGTGCTGGTGATGCCCCACCTGGTGACAGGCGTATTGGGATGCCTGCTGTAATCGTAAAAAATTTTACCTCCGTAGAGCATCCTGTAGGCGTTGATGCCTTTTGTGCCTTCACCATATTGTATCATTAACAGGAATGCGTTAAGGTTTTCATAGGGTTTTACAGGGGCTGCATTGGGTTTAGCGGGGCTGTCCATCGCTTTGAGTTTTGTGGCTGCAAGCACTACCAGTATGGGTGCTGCAAGCCCGGTGAGGATAATTTTCCAGTTCTGTTTAAGCAATCGGGTTATCATTTTGTTTGTTTTTCGGCCTTGCGCTGTGGCTGCCACCTTTGCGGCAGCCACAGCCATATGCCTTTGCCTTTGCCTTTTACGGAGTGGTTATCGTGCCATGCAATGCCGCATAAACGAATGCGTTGGCTGGCAGGCCATCCAGGGTGCCTAATTCAAGGGTTAGCTCAATGAGCACATCATCCAGTATCAGCCTTGGGTTCGCCAGCTTGTAATAGCCGATTGGCGTGTTGTGGAAGTTGCTTGTCTTGAACAGGTAGCAGCTTGTTTCTGGCAGTATCTGCTTTTTGTTCGACTTCAGGTTCAGCTCACCCGTACAGAGTGCCGGGTAGTTCTCTATTGCCCTGTAGTCTGTTGCCATTACCTTGTCCTTGGTGGTGTCCACCGATGTACCGCAAAGCAGGGTGATACCGCTCACCAGCAATGCCTGGTTCTTCGGCAGCTTGGCATTGGAGATATTGGTGATACCTATCGCTTTGGTGTCCTGTGTTTCAAACATCTTGGTCGTCTTTGACGTAACCTGTTTGATGGAGTACACTATTGCATCTGCAAGGCGTAAGTCGCCTTTTATCAGCGATTCCTTGATGTTCGAGGGCAGTTCGCCAAAGAACTTTTCCATTTCAGCCCTTGACCCCCTGCTCATGGCAGTAGGCTGCGCAAGCCTGTTGATGGTCTTCTGGCGCATGATAGGGTTCATGCTCCTTAACGCCCCGAGCAGCTCCGCATCGTTCAGGTCGCCTAGCCCAATCAGGTCGCCTGCGTTGTTGTACTCGTTCAATCCTTCAAATCCTTCTAAACCGTCCATTGTTTTGGTTTTTTGGGTTAACTGATAGTTGTTTATTGCACTTATTGCACTGGGTATTGCCCAGTTACTGTTTACAGGTTATAATCCCTTGCATCAGTAAGGGGGTAGTCATCGATACCCTCAATGTCTTCCAAGCCTTCTATGTTGTTGTTGCGCATATGCGCCATGCCGCTCTGGAGGACTTGCTGTTCGATGCTGTCGAGGCCGGCCATGTCATCATAACCACCATTGATGGTGTTGTCCGTGTATTCGTTGCTGTGGTTAAAAAACTGTAGCGTACCTATGCCGCTGGTTTCCTTTGCAGTAGCGCCTTCTTTCTTGGCGATGATCTTGTCGATATAGGTCTTTTGCAGGAAGCTGTCCTTGTAGGCGTTTACCCTTGCCTTGACTGAGGCTATAGCCATACCGTCCATG
>CANBTK010000559.1 GCA_947372365.1 Flavipsychrobacter stenotrophus
CACCCTCACCACCTCTGCCATATGGGTTAATTTCTGTTTTAGCCATTTCAAATCAGGGGGCACCATTCTTTTTTTACCAAAACCGGTATCGTACCCGATTACCCAAAATAGTAAAAGGGCGCTCTGCTAAGCGCCCTTTACGGTATTTATTACTAACACTCACTCTTTTATTCTTTGATTAGCCTCTTCACTACTTTCTGGCTGCCTACGGTTACTTCTACCATGTATATACCAGTTGAAAGGTTGTTCAAGGCTACATTAACTGAGCCATTGGCTTGCATGCCTAAATCGCTGTTATAAACGCTTACGCCTGAGATATCAACTATCCTTACGCTTACTTTTTCTGCCTTGCCTGATGCGAAAGTGATCGTTACCTTATCGGTAGCAGGGTTAGGTGCCAGCGCAACCTGCAAGCCTTTTACTGCCTGTGCTACAGCCACTTCGGCAGGAACCATCTTCAGTTCAAACCTGTTATCGCCTTGTGTTGTTTTGTCGGCTGAAATTGTGAATTTGTATTCTGTGCCTTGCTGCAACAATACTGATTGTTTCAGCAGTTTGTCGTGCAGGTAAAGTTTGCCGCCTTCTGGTAAAACAATGCCTTCTGCTTTAATGGTGTATTCCTGCTGGTAAGTGCTGTTGATGCCCAGTGGAATTACTTTTTCGGCAGAGAATGGGCGGGCATCAATAGCCAGCTTCTGGTTGTCGGCCGACAAGCTATAGAAGTTGAAATCCATGCCTGATGGCTTGCCTGCGTCAAATTTGCTGTCTTCGTTATCGGTAGCTTCTTCGCTGAATTTTACATGAAGCATGTCCCAAGGGTGGTTGTTGGCATCATATATGTACAATGAAACTGCATCTGGCTGAACCCTCAGCAAATCGGCAGTAACACTTGCATTCTTGTTGTTTTCAGCGAAATTAAGCGTGTCGCCATTATGTGCAGCACGAACCTGGAAAGCGCAATTGGCTTGTATGTAATAGGGAGTACCGTTGATAGGTATTGCCTGGAACTGGCCACCAGCACCCAGGAATGGGTTAAACACGTAGAATGCAGTGCCTGTAATATTACCAGCGGCTTTTGCATTGTAAATGATAGTACCGATGTCAACAGGGGAAGCATAAGGGTTGCCTACCATGTTATAGTCCTGGTTAGCGCTGCTGCCTTTTACTAGTGAAACCCTCTGGCTACCCTGATTCAGGGCGCCTATCATAGCAACCGTTGCTGAAGATGGCGTATAAGCTGCCCCGTCAAGGCCCTGGCCTTTGGCTCCGCGAATAAACAGGCGGATACCCTGGTACTGATGCAACCTGTTGCTATCGGCAGTGGCGTAGGCACTGGTAAATGGCCTCCAACCCGGGTCGGAAGAAGAAGCTGAATTACTCACAGCCGGGTTGTACCTGATAGCTGATGGAGAATTAGTGCCGGTAGTGGTAAAGCCGTTGGTAGAGCCGCCCTGGCCGGTAACATCAATGTAATTTTCAATCTGGCTGAGTGCCACATAGCTGCTGAAAGGGTGCGCCCAGAAACGGTACCTGCGGTAACCGCCTGGTATAAACTGCATTACTTTCACATTGCCTGTAATGGCTGCGCCTGATGCAGGAAGCGGGGCTACACGGCCTGTGCTTATAGAATCGGAACCAATAACAAGGCTGTCGCCTGTGGCCAGCGTACCATTGCTTACAGTGAGGTTTCCATTAACAGTAACCTTCGCACCGCTATTAATAGAAACTCCCGCTGCGTTGCTGATTTCAAGGTTGGCAATATTGCCAATACCGCTTATAGACTGGGCAGAAGAGTTGTTTAACCTTACCGCACCCGGGCCGCTTATTGTACCATTGTTGGTAAGCAAGCCCTTTACATCGAAATAAGAACCGGCTGCGATATCAATAACGCCACCTGATACTACTGTCAAATCGTTGGTAAGTACTGTAGCCCCGGCAGGTATTGCTGGCGCATAAGCAGTAGAAGGGATAATAATATTATCGGTAGCAGAAGGTACTACGCCGCATGACCAGTTGGATGCTGTGCTCCAGTCTGTTTCATGGCCTGCAGTACCACCTACCCACTGCATTTGTATTGGGGTAATGGTAATAGTGTTGCCAATTGTGGTATTGCAACCAGCAGCAGTAACATCAATAAGTGTATAGTTGTGTGCCGATGACATGGCTACTGTGCCCAGCGTAAATGTGCCACCCACCAATGTTGCGGTGTTGGTAGCACCTGCGTCAACGCTATAAGTAATGTTAGCGCCGGTAGTGCCGGTAAATAAAACGTTGGTAGTATAACCGAAGCATGGCGCACCTGCCGAAGCAACAGATGCTGTTGGCAGGGCATTTACAGTAAATGAGCTGGTAGCTGTTGCTGCGCCGCAGCCGTTGGTAACGGTATAAGATACTGTAGTTGTGCCACCAGAAACGCCTGTAACAACACCAAACACATCAACTACTGCAACTGCATGGCTCGCAGTATTCCAGGTACCACCTGCTACTGCATCGGCTACTGTAACTGATGCCCCTGCGCAAACAGATGTAGTGCCGGTTATAACACCTGCAACCGGCATTGGGCTTACAGTAATTACTGAAGTAACATAACAAGTACCAATAGTATAAGTGATAGTAGCTGTGCCCGATGCAACGCCCGTAACTACGCCGCCTGTTGCATCAACCGAAGCAACGGTTGCGTCGCTGGTGCTCCAGGTGCCGCCATTTACCGCGTCAGATAAAGTAGTAGTTGCTGTTTCGCAAACTGTTACTGCGCCTGTTATAGCAGCAGGGTTGGCATTTACTGTTACTACCCTGGTAGCAGGTGTGCCACAGCCTGTAGCGTAAGATATAGTTGTAGTGCCTGCTGTTAATGCGGCAACATCGCCCGTAACGCTAATGGATGCCACTGCGGTATTGGTACTGCTCCAGGTGCCGTTTGCTGTGGCTTCGGCCAAAGTAGCGCTATTGCCTGAGCATATAGATGAAACACCTGAAATTGATGCAGGCACGCCTATTACCGTCATGGCAAGTGTGGCCCTGCAGCCGCTTTTGGTATAAGAAATATTTACTGTACCAGCTGTTAAGCCCGATACCACGCCTGCGCCGCTTATATTAGCTGTACCTGTAGCATTTACCCTGCTCCATGCTCCGCCGGTTGTAGCGTCGGTAAGCGTGGTTGTACCGCTTGTGCAAACTGTGGTAGCACCAGATATTGCTGCTGGCGTAGTTTTTACTGTAACGCCCCTTGTAGCAAAACAGCTACCCAGCGAATAAGTAATAACTGCTGTGTTAGCTGCTACGCCTGTAACTATGCCCGCTGCATCTACCGTTGCTATACTGGCATTGCTGCTGGCCCATATACCGCCTGCCCTTGTATCGGCATAGGTAGTTGTTGCGCCTTCGCAAACTGTATTGGTGCCTGTTATTGCCGCTGGGGTTTGGTTAACTGTCATACCCAATGTAGAACGGCAAGTGCCAATGCTGTAAGATATAGTTACTGTGCCAGCAGTGCTACCTGTAACTATGCCTGTTGCAGCGCCTACACTGGCAGTGCCAGTGCCGTTTACCCTGGCCCAGGTGCCGCCTGATACGCTGTTGGTAAGTGTTGTAGTAGTGCCTGTGCATACGCTGGTAGCGCCAGCAATTGCAGCTGGTGAAACGTTAACTGTGATAGCCCTTGTTGATGCACAGCTACCAATAGCGTAAGTAATAGTAGCCGAACCTGCGGTAATGCCAGTTATGCTGCCAGCACCATCTACAGTTGCAACACCTGCGTTGCTGCTGCTCCATGCACCACCAGCTACAGTATTGGCATAAACCCTTACAGCGCCTTCGCATACTGTATTGGTGCCGGTGATAGCTGCAGGCGACTGGTTAACTGCCATGCCTAAAGTAGAGCGGCAACTGCCTATTGTATAAGATATGGTTACTGTACCAGCAGTGCCGCCTGTAACGTTGCCTGTTGCAGCACCTATGCTGGCAGTACCCGTTCCGTTAACCCGCGCCCATGTACCACCTGAAACGCTATTGGTTAATGTAGTTGTGGTGCCTGAGCAAACCGTAGTAGCGCCGGAAATTGCAGCTGGCGATACATTCACAGTTATTGCCCTGGTGCTGAAACAGCTGCCGATTGCATAAGTAATGGTTGCAGAGCCGGCCGCAACACCAGTTATGGTGCCGTTGGTTGCGTTAACGGTCGCTGTTGCAGTGTTGCTGCTGCTCCATGTGCCGCCAGCTACTGTGTTTGCATAAACCCTGGTTGCGCCTTCGCAAACTGTGTTAGTGCCGGTAATGGCAGCAGGCGACTGGTTAACCGTCATGCCTTGTACCATGCGGCAACTACCTATTGTATAAGATATAGTTACTGTACCTGCGGTGCCGCCTGTAACAATGCCAGTTGCCGCGCCTATGTTTGCAGTACCAGTGCCGTTAACCCTGGACCATGTGCCGCCGGAAACCGTATTGGTAAGTGTAGTGGTTGTGCCTGTGCATACTGTAGCAGCGCCTGATATTGGCGCAGGCCCGTTGTTTACTGTTAATGTACGTGTTGATGATGCTGTGCCGCATGCATTGCTTAAAGTATAGGAGATAACCGGGCTGCCTGGCGCAAGGCCGGTAACAACACCAGTTGCACTAACTGTTGCCAGGGCTGTATTGCTGCTGCTCCATGCGCCGCCTGCTGTTGCATCGGCAAGCGTCGTTGTGGTGTAAGCGCATAAAGTGGCTGTGCCTGTTATAGCCGCTGGCGCTGATGGCGCTGCAATAACGGTAACATCCAGTATGCTGAAAGCTGTACCGCATGAATTAGATACTGTATAAGTGATTGTTGCAGTGCCTGTTGCTACCGAAGTAACTACGCCTGTAGCATCAACTGAAGCTACTGATGCGTTACTGGTGCCCCATGTGCCGCCTGCTGTTGTATTGGTATAAGTTCCTGTAGCACCCTGGCAAATGGTTGATGCACCCGAAATAGCCGCTGGCGCATCAGGCGCAGCATTAACTGCCATTGCCAAAGTAGCTATATCAGAACCGCATGTATTAGCAATGGTGTAGGTGATAGTAGCACTGCCTGCGGCAACGCCAGCTACTACGCCTGTAGCATCAACCGATGCAATTGCGCTATTGCTGCTGCTCCATGTACCGCCTGCGGTAGCTTCTGTTAGTGTTGTTGTAGTCGTTGAGCAAACTGATGAAGCCCCGCCTATTGCGGCTGGGATGGCAGGGGTTGCATCAACTGTAATTGATTTAGTGGTATTTACTGAACCACATGAATTGGTTAAATCGTAAGTGATAGTAGCACTGCCTACTGCAACAGCGGTAGCGCTGCCAGCCGCAGCATCTATTGAGGCTACCGCAGCATTGCTGCTGCTCCATGTGCCACCCGCTGTGCTATTAGTATATGCGTTGGTAGTGCCAGTGCATATCGTATTAGCCCCGCTTATTGATGGCAATGCAGCTGGTGTTGTTGTTATGGTTAAGGCTGCGGTAGCGTAGGTTGTGCCGCAGCTGCTGGTAACCGAATACGTTATAACTGGCGCACCTGCCGTTATTGCCGTCACAACGCCAGTTGCCGCGTCCACAGTAGCCAGTGAGGCATCGCTGCTGCTCCATGTGCCGCCTGCTGTTGCATCGCCCAGTGTTGTGGTGCTACCAGTGCATAATGTAGTTGCGCCGCTTATAGTATCAGCAAAAATTACGTCGTTAACCGTTACGGGCGTAACACCGTAATCGGTGCCGCAACTGGTGCTTAGTGTATAGTAGATATTGGCAGTACCGGGTGTAATGCCGGTTACATCGCCTGTAGCATCAACAGTAGCTATTGAGGTATTATCGCTGCTCCATGAGCCCCCCGATGTAGTATCGGCCAATGTAGTGCTTGCACCGGGGCAAACCACTGTTGCGCCGGAAATAGTATCAACAACCGGCAATGGGTTTACTGTAACCACATTGCTGGAATAACCTGTACCGCAACTGTTAGATACCATATAAGAGATAGCAACCGCCCCAGCAGCAACGCCTGTTACATCGCCCGTAGTTTCTACTGTGGCAACTGCATCATCTGCACTGCTCCATGAGCCGCCCGCCGGGCTGGCACTTAATGTAATAACTGAACCCTGGCAAACCACGAAAGTACTGCCTGAAATAATGGGCGATGGTGTTGTATTAACGGGTATTGTAGTAGCAACTGCGCAACTGCCCAGTGCATAAGATATAGTTGCCGAACCTGCGCCTATGCCAGTTACTGCACCGGTGGCCGGGTCAACGGAAGCTATTGCCGTATTGCTGCTGCTCCATGCGCCGCCAGCTACTGCGTTTGATAGTGTTGTTGTTGCCCCTGTACAAATGGTGGTGCCACCAGTAATAGAAGCTGGCGATGGGCTCACAGTTACTGAAGCGGTAGCAGGTGTGCCACAGCCTGTAGAATAAGTAATAGTTGCAGAACCTGCCGAAACAGGCGTAACCACGCCCGTAGAGGAGTTAACCGATGCTACCGATGCGCTGCTGGTACTCCATGTGCCGCCAGAAACGGAGTTAGATAAAGTAGAGGCTACGCCTGCGCAAAATGAAGTGCTGCCTGAAATACTGCCTGGCGCACCATCAACCTGAACCCTTACGGCAGAAGCGCTGGTGAGCGTCCCTGTGCCGCGGCAAGTGCCTGTACCAGCCCAGGTAATTGTGCAATAATAGTAAAGCACACCCGGAGTGCTTGTGGGTGGGGTAAATGAAGCTGTGCCAGTACCCGCAACAGAGCAAGTGGCAGAAGCGGAACTTACTGAAGTACCGCCAGTGGTGCTGTTAGAGGTGTTGCAG
>CANBTK010000560.1 GCA_947372365.1 Flavipsychrobacter stenotrophus
AACCCTGGGTCGAGTGGCGTTACAATATACCGCCCGTCATAGTCTGTAATTGCACCAGCTACCATCTTACCACCTTGTAAAACCCTTATGCTTGCATTAATCAATGGCTCCTTTTTATTGTCCACTATGGTGCCCCTTATGCACCCGCCATTGCTTTCAGCCCCATCCTTTTTTTCCACTGGCCTGCCAACGGCATTTTGCTGCGCCATAGGAGCACGTGATTGTGCGCTTGCACTACCCGCCTGGGTAAATAGCAGCGTAAGGCCCATAGCTATGGCTATCCGGTAAAGGCGGCTATGGGGCTGGGGCGGAAGGCTAATACCCCTGCCTACCTGTGTAGTGAGGAACCTGCCGCATACATGCCCGTTATTACCTGCGAAAAACTGATACAACCGGGCATCGCTCCACAGCGTAAAATCAATAACTTCTTTCTGGCAATTGTTGCAGAAACGCCCTTGTGCTGACGGAAGCATCTGCCCCCAATCCTGGTGGCATGGCTGCGGTATCTCGATAGTTATGTTTTTCGGTTTGCCCATATATTAAAAGACGTAACAAATGTGCAACTACTTGGGCAACACGGAAAATATAGGCAAACAATATCTTAACGGGGAAAGGCTATTGCACTACCCCATCGGTAAAAAATATAAGCGTGCCATCGTCCTTAAAATAGGCGACAGGCAATTGAGCCTGACCACCTGTGGGGTAAACCATCCAGGCTTTGGTATAGTTAGTGCCCACTGTACCGGACTGGCCGGCGTTCAGGTCATAATAACCGAATTCGGCCGAAAGGCAGCTATCCTGCAATGCACTATAGCAGCCGGAATGCTGTGTAAGTAATTGGTTTACATACAGTGCCCTAACCTGCGAAAGGCGCAATACAGGGGAAGTATCCAGCGTGGTATTAGGCACCCTAATTATTGACGGCCAATCAACAATGCCATTTTCAAACTCCTCCACAAGCACATTGCCACCCAGCAAACGCAGCCCATTCATGTATTGGTCGCCATGCAAATTATAATAATAGTTAGTAACGCCATTCAGCGTTATATATTCCCTTTCAGCCCTGTACCAGCGCAGGTAATTATAGGCCAGGTGGTTGGCATTGTGCATTGCCACAGCCTCGTTATAGTCTGCAGTACTTATAGTATAAGCCGATTGTGGCACCCTTGCGCGGCTTATGCAACGGCTATCATCGCCAATGGTTGCTGGGGTACTATTAGTAGTGCCATTGGCAGGCGCTGCTTTATCTGTTTTCTTGCACGAAAAAGCAGCAAGGGTAAGCAGGAGCGCTACAATAGATAGTTTTTTCATAGGGGATATTTTTAGTAAATGTAGGAAAGCAGAATAACATTACAACGCCCTTTTCAAACAAAGATTGCTCGGCTAAAAACAAACAAGGGGTTTTGCGTGAGCAAAACCCCTTGTTCTATAAAGTAACCTTAATCAATTAATAAACCACAATAGCCTGCCTGTAAGTCTGGCTGCCAGAAGAAACTTTTACCATGTAGCTGCCAGCGGCAACACCAGTAAGGTTAAATATTGAAGTAGAGCCGTTCGCATTTGGCACCACCCTTGTTTCCACAACTTTACCCAAAACATCAACAATGGTTATTGCCGCATCGTTGCCTGTAGCAGGTATAGCAATAGTAAATGAGCCATTAGATGGGTTAGGGTAAACTGATACATTCTCTGTTTCCTGTGTTGTCGTTACTACACCCGCAGCACAAGCCGCAGATGAAAGGATGTTGATAGCCAGTGTTGCAGTAGCTGTGCCGCATGCATTGGTTACAGAATAACGGATAGTATCCATGCCCGGTGTTACTGGCAATACCATGCCTGTTGCCGAAACGGTAGCATGTGCATTGCTGCTGCTCCATGTGCCACCCGGAACTGCTACAGTTAACTGTACGCTATCTGATTCGCAAAGTGTAGATGGCCCTGCGATGCCTGTTGCCGAAAGGTGGCCATCAATAGAAACTATTGTGCTTGCCGACCTTGTGCCGCAGCCATTGGTAAAGGTATGGTAGATGGTATCTAAACCTATTGCAACGCCATGCAGTACACCAGCAGTGGTAATAGTGGCATTAGCATTGCTGACAGTCCATGTGCCACCTGAAACAGAACCTGTATAAGTGCTGTTGGTACCTACGCAGATTGCAGATGCACCCGTAATGATGCCTACTGTTGGCAGTGGGTTGATGGTCATAAAGTGTGCCGCAGATGCAGTACCACAAACGTTGGTAACAGAATAGATAATGTTAACTGTAGCACCGGTTAAGCCAGTTACTACACCCGAAGCATTAACTGTAGCCACACCCGAAGCACTGCTGCTCCACGCGCCACCGGCAGTAGTATCAGATAATGTAGCTGATGAACCTTCGCATAAAGTTGTAGCACCTGTTATAGGGCCTACAACTGGCAGCGAATTAATGGTTAAAGCAAAAGTGCTGTAACCAGTACCACAAGTACCCGTAACCGCATAGCTGATAGTTGCTCCACCCGGTGTAATACCTGTTACTACGCCAGCAGCACTGATTGTAGCCAATGAAGTAGCACTACAGCTCCATGTACCGCCTGCAACGGCATCGGTAAGGGTAATGGTTGCACCGGGGCATACGCCCGAAGCGCCAGAGATAGTACCTGCTGACGGAACTGTATTTACTGTAACCGTGTAAAGCCTTGCAGCAGTGCCACAGGCTGTAGATAATGAATAAGTAATAGTAGCTGTGCCAGCGCTCATGCCGGTAACGTTGCCGGAAGCATCAATAGTAGCAATTGAAGTTGCACTGCTGCTCCATGCGCCGCCAGCAGTAGCATCGCTGAGTGAAATAGAAGAACCTGCACAAACACTGGTAGGGCCAGTGATGGCCGCCAGGGTTGGCGAAGTATTCACCGTCATAGCGGTGGTTATGAAAGCTGAACCACAAGCATTGGTAATAGTATAGCTGATGGTGGTTGCACCGCCCGCAACGCCATAAACGTTACCTGAGCCATCAACCGAAGCTATGGCAGCATTCGCAGTTGACCATGAGCCACCAGCAGTAGCATCGGTAAGTGTAATTGTTGCACCTGCACAAACTGACGAAGGGCCAGCAATTGCAGCAGGTGTAGATGGCGTAGTAATTACCGTCATAGCCAATGTTGCTGACGATGTGCCGCATGCATTAGTAATTGTATAAGATATAGTAGCACTGCCACCGGTAACACCTGTTACTGTGCCAGTAGCATTTACCGAAGCTATTGAAGGCGCTGTGCTGCTCCATACACCACCGGTAGCCGCATCGGTTAGTGTAGTAGTTGCACCCGAACAAACTGTTGATGAGCCAGTTATAGTGCCAGCAGCAGGTATTGGGTTAACAGTTACTGCATGGGTAGCGCTTGCTGTGCCACATGCTGTAGTTACGGTATAGCTGATAGTAGCCGTGCCGCCAGTTACGCCAGTAACGTTGCCAGTTGCATTAACAGTAGCAATGCCGGTGGCAGAACTGCTCCAGGTACCACCCGGTGTAGCATCTGCTAAAGTAATAGCAGCACCTGCACACACGCTTGAAGCGCCTGTAATAGTGCCTGCTGATGCTGTAAGGCTAACACTGATACTGTGCGTTGCCACGGCAGTACCACAGCTATTGGTTACTGTATAAGATATAACAGCCGAGCCTACAGCAACACCGTAAACTGTGCCTGAAGCGTCAACGCTGGCTATTGAAGCAGCGCTGCTGCTCCAGGTACCGAACATAACTGTAAAGCCTATAGCAGTAGTTGTGCCCGTACAAATGCTGGATGCGCCCGATAAAGTACCCGCGCTTGGCAGGGCATTCACGGTAACACCGTGCGTGGAACTGGTAGTACCGCAAGCATTGGTTACCGAGTAAGAAATGGTTGCGCCACCAGCTGCTACGCCTGTAACAACGCCCGTTGCGCTCACCGTTGCAGTACCAGCTGCGCTGCTGCTCCAGGTGCCGCCAGCGGTAACATTGGTAAGGGTAATAGTTGCTGTTTCACAAACTACCGCAGCGCCTGTAATAGCAGCCACAGTAGGCAATGGGTTAACAGTAATAGCCTGCGAAGTAGATGCAGTGCTGCAACCTGTAGAAACTGTATAAGTGATATTAGCCGTACCTGCCGATACGCCTGTTACAACACCCGAAGCATCAACTGATGCTATGCCTGCAGCATCGGTACTCCATGTACCGCCGGTTACGCCGTCGGTATAAGTGGTTGTTGCGCCCTGGCATACTGTTGATGCCCCCGTAATAGTACCTGATGAAGCTGCAGTGCCACAAGTAACAGGATAAGTTGCCGATACCGTGCCGCAGCTATTGGTAACAGAATAAGATATGACAGCAATGCCGCCAGACAAAGCAGTAACGTTGCCTGAGGCATCTACTGTTGCTATTGAAGTAGAGCCGCTGCTCCATGTACCGCCTGTTACGGTTTCAGTAAGCGTAATGGAAGCACCTACACACAAGCCCGTTGGGCCGCTGATGCTGCCAGCCACTGGCAATGGGTTAACTGTTACCGAATGCGATGTAGTACTGGAGCCACATGTATTGGTAACCGTGTATTTTATGGTGCCGCTGCCTGCTGTTATGCCGGTAACAACTCCTGCCGCGTCAACAGTAGTAACTGAAGCCGTGGTTGTGCCCCATGTACCACCCGGTACTGTTTCGGTTAATGTAATTGTAGAACCCTCACATACACTGCCCGGGCCTGATATTGCACCCGCCGATGGGGTTGTAGTAACTGTAACGTTTTGAGTTGCTGACAAGGTGCCGCAACCATTGGTTACGGTATAAGAAACAACTGATGACCCTGTAGTTAGGCCATAAACGTTGCCGCTGCCATCAACTGATGCTACCGATGTGGTGCCGCTGCTCCATGTGCCGCCAGTGGCAGTTTCAGAAAGCGTAATAGATGCACCGGTACAAACTGTTGACGGGCCTGAAATAGTGCCTGCAACTGGAAGTGGGTTTACTGTAAATGCATACCCGGCAGTTGCCAGGCCACAACTGTTAATAA
>CANBTK010000561.1 GCA_947372365.1 Flavipsychrobacter stenotrophus
GGCAGGGTGATGGCAAACAATTGTACATAGCCATGCCACATAAAGGCAAAATAGGTATAAGCAGGTACAACAAGGATGGCAAACTGGAGGAGCGGAATATCATCATTGGCGTAGATGGCATCACCAATTTTGAGCCGCTGGCCGACAGAGAGTTTTTATTGGCGGCTTACCGAAAAGGGCAAAGCGACATTGTTACCTATGACGATAACCATGAAAAATATACTGCCTATACCGATGATGAATACGACGATGCCAACCCTGTATTTGCAGGCAGCAAAAGGGATGTGCTGTTTGTTTCTGAAAGGCCGGAAAAATTCCAGGCCAGGAAAACACATTACATTGGCGTGGGTTTCAAAAAAGACAGCCTGCGGCAGGGTATATATACCCTTAGGGACAAGGAGCCTCTGCCAGTAATTATTGACTCAATTGATTATGTACAGTGGGATAAATTAGTACCCCTGAGGGATAACCAGGTGCTGGCTACCACCACAAAATATGGCATGGAAAGAAACGTCTTGTTAGATTGCAGTAACTGGCGCGCCAAAACTTTGGGTGCGTATAGCCCTTACCAATACCTGCAATCGTCAAATGAAATTTCATTTTTCCACGCTGACGGGGATAGCGTTTTTATTACCCATCAAACGTTAGAAAGCTGGGTAGAAAATAATGCTGTCGGCGCGGCTGACACCTCAAGCCCCTGGCTTACTGACTATAACAAAATACTGGCGGCACAAGCTAAAGAGGATTCTTTGCTGAAGCGCGGAAAGGACACAACCCATTATTTCCTGGATGACGTTTTTTCTTCAAAGAACTTTGAAGGCACGGTTAAAGCAAAAAAGAGAAACAATAAAAAGCCACGCTTCTACGGCGACCCTAATGTAGAGCCTTATGTACTGCAACTGCACAGCGCCTACTTTACAGCCAAAGTAAACAACGACTATTTCATAAACCGCTACCAGCCATACCTCAATTACCAGGGCGATTTCAAGTTCCCGGAAGTAGGCGGCATTACCAAAGGGGGCTTTACCGATTTGTTGGAAAACCACCATTTTACTATTGCCTATAAATTACCAGCGGCAACGGAAGGCAGCGATTTTTTTGTGCGTTACGAAAACACTGAAAGGAAAGTGGACTGGGGCTTTTCTTACTTCAGGAAAGTCGAAACTTTAAAGCCCGGCGCCAACCGTGATTGGGTAGATGAGAATGGCAATAAATACCCCGGCAATGCCAAGGCCAAAACCCATAATTATGAGTTGTTTGTAAAGTACCCATTGAGCTTCGATTGTTACCTGGCTGCACAACAGGCATTAAGGCAAGACAAAACGATATTCCTTGCCACAGATAAACATAGCCTTGATTTCTTGCCAATACAAAGTGCGTGGGCCATAACTACATTATCTTACAACCTCAACAAATTAAAGCCAACGTTACCCAACTTATTCAAAGGTTACAAGGCTGAGGTGCTTGTTGATTTGTTCAAGGGTTTCAGCCAGAGCGAGGCGTTTGTTTTCGGAAGTACTTTCAACCTTAACTACCATTTGCCACTTTATAAATACATTACACTTGTAACCCAGCTACACGCCGGTTATAGCGGCGGCGATGAAAAGGTGCTCTATAATATGGGCGGTACTGATAACAATGTTACCCCGCAGGTAGATACTACAGTGCATTTTGCCCAAAACCTGCCATATGCCTTTCAAACACTGGTTACCCCGTTCAGGGGCTACTACCAAAACAGCCTGTATGGCAACCAGTATTTCCTTATAAATTGTGATGCTTATTTCCCGCTCTTTCAGTCATTGATACCTATAGAAACTCCATTGCCATTTATAAATAACCTGCAATTGGGTGCTTTTACCGATATAGGTACGGCTAAGGAAAAGTGGTATAATTATTCATCACGCGGTAAGTGGCTACAGTCTTATGGCCTAAGTGCGAGGACTACCTTGGCGGGCTATCCCCTGCGGTTGGACCTCGCATGGCCCGGCAGTTTTAATAAAAAACCGGTTTGGTATTTTTCTTTAAAGTTGTAGCCACCGCACCCCTCTGCACCCACACAAAAACTAACAGCAAAACCCAAAGCAGGGGTAAATGAATAGCAGTGTTCATATAAAATAAAATCTTTTTATAAATAAATTGTATGAAAAGCCGACTGCGATAAAAATAGCTAAACCTAAACCAATGGTAAAGATTGAAGAACTGGGAATATCAAACTTAGAGTATAAAAATGAAATAATTGCCGAATCGCAAAAAGCTATGAACTATCTAAGTTCATTTAAGTGGTGTAACCAAATACTTAATGGATGGTTAGCTAACAGCTTCGGATATATCTTGTGTATATTTTATTTTGAAATCGCCTCGGCAAAGAACAGCAATGCAGATGACAAAGTTTGGGTTATTGTAGGTGACATTCCTTCTGCCTACCTGGATACGATAGAATACAAAACGGCAAATGATGCCCTTAGCTTTTATTGTTTTTTGATGGAAGAGTGGATTGGGTTTGCCAAACAAGGTAAACCTGTTGATGGATGCTACCCAATTAACGTACCACCCACAATAGAATATGCCGAAATGTTGCAGATAAGAGTTGATTTGATAAAAAAAGATTTTTTACCTTGTGTATAGGGTAAACTGAGGATAACTATGTCCGCTGTAGCCGAAATCTGCCCGCCCCCAGTTAATTATAGGGTGCATTAATGACTCACGAAAAGTATGAATATGAAAATAATTAGAGTCCTATTGCTAATGCTGGTTTCATGCAGCTCATTTGCAGAAACACCCGATTTCTATCAGGCAATAAGCGACACTGCTTGGTGTAATGATTTTTACTTATGCATACCTTATTACCAGCAAAATCATAAGAAATTACTGGTTATTACTTATGGTGCCCTCCGCGAGGCATACTCATCGCATGGGATTGACGAAGGCAAGTTTCATAAGTACATAAAAAATAAAATAATAAATGGAGACACTGTTAATATTGATGGTTTACACATAGCCGAACACAACAAAATAGATTTCAATGTAGCAGATAGTTTGTTTCGGCAACAATCGGTGGACTCGGTGTTGTATAAATACTACGGATACATGGGCATGGACATGGGCAATAATTTGACTAGGTACAAAGAAGATAAATTCAACTTTACCCTTGAATATTCACTGATTTTTTATTTATATAAACATAAAATAATAAGTATCGAGGTTAATATTGAAGTCGAGAATATTAGACTTTATTTAGGATGCAGCCCCTATAGAAATTTGCAAAAAAGTTTTGCAGACGAATATTCTAGTGGCCTGCCATGTGATGGGTACTATATATGCCTTCCGTTCTTTGATGGGCAGGAAAAAAAAATACTTGTTGACCTTTATGGCCACGTGGAATCATATTTTGCGCAATTTGGATTTAGCCAAAGCGAGTTCAAGAAGTTTGTAGCCAATGTTATTGAAAAAGGAGTAAGAATTGATGACCGCTACCTGCCCAAGAATGCTTGCATGGTACTAAGTAAGGAAATAGCTGACAATCCTCTCAGCGGTAAAACTACTGAAGAGCTTTTGCAAATGTATTATAATAGTAGAACTGAACACCATTTTCCACCTTATGGAAATGAGCGAAACACTTGGGTATACACGCTATTTAAAAGGGGCATACTTGCCTATGAATTATGTGATGATGGAGTAATTGGCTTAGTGAGGAATCATGAGATAAAATAGCGCAATAAATTAGAGTTTCTATTTTTGCAATTTCCCAGATAAAGTAGTTAATTAGTATACCTCCGGCATCAAACATACCGCTGGCACCAACCCTTGCCGCCTGTTTTTCAGGTTCGCAGCCCTCCCCTGCTATTCGAACTTTTGCAACACCTATCCGGGGCTTCCACTCAAAACCTATATTCATGCCTGGCACAAAAAAAGCGGGCAGGGAAAACCCCGCCCGCATAGTATTAACTGCTTTAATCAAATGCTATTTTAAAATTACTAATTTTTGAGTCTGAGCCTTTTGGCCACCTGAAATGGTTACAAAATAGATACCTGATGCCAGGCCTGATGCATCAACGTTAATTGACTGTTGGCCGGTTTGCAGCGCCACGGTTTTGTATATCATGGTTTTGCCAGCTATATCACAAACCTTTAGGCCATAAGAACCTTCCGCTTCTATACTGATAACTGCATTGAAAGAATTATTAGCAGGATTAGG
>CANBTK010000562.1 GCA_947372365.1 Flavipsychrobacter stenotrophus
GGTACTGTTTGTTCTGGTTCGAATCCAGCCGGGACTACTGAACTGGACAATTCAATAATTCTATTGGATTGTCCAGTTTCATTTTCGCCTGTATCGCTTGCTAGTCCTGCAATATGCAAAAAAACCTCATTAATTTTTTCGGTTCGAAATGAGTGTTTTTCATGGTTGTATACTATTCCATCAGGAAAGATAAGATTTTGGATTTTCTCTTTGACCCCAATAGTGCTGGAAGCCCATACTGACGGGATGTTTGAAGAAAGTTGTAATGCAAAACCATAGTATTCAGACAGGTTCGAACTACTTTTACCACAAGTAGCGATTGCATCCTGAATTTCGCCCTTTTCTTTGTTGTATCTGGTCAGGAACTTATTGTAGGTTTCATCGCTCATTCCTCCTGAAATGAAGTATTTCTCCTCGAGCGTATCTATTTTCTTTTGTAATTCTAGCAATTGGATATTGTGCTCCTTTAGCCTTTCGACATTTTCCTCATTGAGTTTGCCAATCATCTCACACATTACTTTGTAGAACTGTGGAATAAAGGCAGGATTAATCTGGAACTGCTTTAAATATGATTCAAATAAGTTGTTGAGTTCCTTTGCACTCTTATTACAACTACAGCCAGTAGACCTACATTTGTAGTAATAGAGGTTCTTCTTTTTAACGACATAGCCTGTGTAACCATGATTGCACTTTTCACATTTCACAAACACCTTTAACGGTAAGGCATCAACTTCGTTTTTGTGAGGTACACCATATCTGGTATTTGTTTTACGGATTTCATTTACCGCTAAAAAATCATCCTGAGAAACAATAGAAGGGTGAACGCCATCGATAATTTT
This sequence comes from Flavipsychrobacter stenotrophus, assembly GCA_947372365.1. Lineage (GTDB taxonomy): Bacteria > Bacteroidota > Bacteroidia > Chitinophagales > Chitinophagaceae > Flavipsychrobacter > Flavipsychrobacter stenotropha_D. Next base: position 840 of record CANBTK010000562.1, read on the forward strand.
CCCTTCCAATAACTTATTAGTAATAACACCACAGTAAAATGGATTAGAAAAAACGCCTGCAAGCTTTTGTTTATAGATATGCATACCAGATGCATTTAGCCTTTCCAATATTTCTTCGCTTTTAAGCCCGTTCTTTTTCCATTGGAACGCCTTTTTTAAAAGCTGGCCATCTTTATTAACAACAATTTTCCTTTCGCCATTAATAATTACAACATCATATCCCATCGGAGGGCGTATGCACCAGATTCCCTTTTCAAACTTTTCCTTCATTCCTGCAATAACCCTTTGCCGCCTTAACTGGTTATCAAACTCGCCAAAGAGGAACTGTATATTTTGTTGGAAGACACCGTTAGGGTTGGTTGTATCGGTCGGTTGTGTAACCGCAAAAACCATCACACCATATTTCTCCCTTAAATCCTGAGCTAGTTTAATGGCTGCACCACCAGTACGGCTAAAACGGTCTGTGGTATAAACAAGTATATGGCTAACCTTGCCCTTATTCGCCCCTACAAAATCCAACATACGTTGGAACTCCTTTCTGCCGTCAGTTTTAGCACTTTCATAAGTGCCACCGAAATAGCTTTGTATATTAATTCCGTTCCTTGATGCATATTCAACTATTGCTTTCCTTTGAAAATCAAGGCTCAAATTTTTGTCTGATTGCTCTTTGGTGGAAACACGGGTATATACCACAGCCTGTTTAAGGTTGATAGTAAACGGAGTGTCGGATGATTTAGCCCAACTTTTAAAATATTGTAAGTTGCTCATGCTGCAAGGTTTTGTTTGTCAATCTCCTCATTTGAAGATACAATTAATTGATTATCAATTACTATGCCATTTTGTTGGCAGGTGTAATCGAAAAGTACAACCGCCAGTTTTTCAAGGCTGATTAGTATCTGATTTGCTTGCTCGTCTGTATATCCACCACAATCCGGGTAGGACTTAAATTCTTCTACTGTCATAGGGGTATGTTTAATTATATTCAAGATACAATCGCCCCATGACCAAACATTCCTGTTTAGGTAGTTTTAGGTAGAAATGGGTAGTTTCAGGTAGTTATGGGTAAAATCATGACTAATTCATGACGTGGCAGGGTGTGGTAGGCCCAACCTTTTGAATATAATTTCTATTTGGGCGACATTGTAATACCTCCCCCTGCGCTGACCTATTTCTTCTTTGAAAGGCTTAAGCCAGTTTCTCATCGATTTGATGCCGATATTGTAAATTTCTGAAAGCTCCTTCATTGAATATGGCTTTATCTCGTTCACTGTGTTCATAAACAACTAATTTTGGTTATATAATTCGAGCGGTGTTTCGATTTGAGAGCTGGTTTGTTTATTGCATATCCACAAAGTGAATTTATTTAATTATGGTATTATGGCGTAAAATTGCGTTAGTTTTCAATACAACTTGAGCAAGAAGTTAATTGACACTACCTTATTAAAGTTACGCATAATTTTATTTTTTGTTGTCGTTAACCATAATTTTGTTAATATTTAACACATATGTGACAAACAAAGCAGGCGTTTGGCATTACATCTATCGGAAATACTAGTTCATTCAAAACCCTTCGCTGAAAAACCCCTTTATAGATACACCAAGCAACTTTGCAATTTTTATTAGTGTAGAGGTGTGCATATCAAGCCCCTTTTCATAACGCCCCCATTGTACACGGTGAATATCATGTTCATTTGCGAACCTTTGAGCGCTCGTATAGCCACGCTTTCTCCTGAGTTGTTTTATTCTAGCCCCAATCTGCCTAAGCTCACCCTCTGCATTGAGGGATTTTAGGGAATTAACTATCTCATTTTTTGCCATGCATCAAAATATGTATAATACTACCGTAACTGCAAATGCCATCATGCATTTTATTTAATTTAAAATTAAACAATACCTGCGCTTAGCAAAAACTATTTTATACATCTGCAAAGACTAAAATTAGAATTTTAAGAAAATAACAAGAACGCAAAATATTAAAGAATTGCTAAGGCTGGCGGGGTTTTACTAATTGCACGCCAATTTCGCAAAAAGAAATAGTTGCTATGGCGACCCAAGCTTACCCGAATAACTGTAGTTCCAACTGGTTGGTAAATTCCTCGTTTATCACGTTACTAAAATGCTGGCAGCAAACGCTTTCGCAAACCACGCTGTTTTCGTTTTTCAGCCTTACCGTGGCGGCAACGCCATGCTCGCTGCATTTCATTGCAGTTAATCTTTCCAGTATTTCAGGGTAATTAACGCCACCCATTTTATTTAATTACTTTATTGTTGCAAAAAAAACTGCCGCAATAGCAGTTGCGGCAGAACACACCCAAGCCCCCACCATAGAAGCTTTGGGAAACACAATTAAATATAGGAGTGTTTTAACCCAGGATTAATACTTTTGACGTAAATAGGGCATTTGTTGGGGCGAATAGAAATTTACAAATAAGGGGATTGATTACATTTATAACCATAAAAAAGTTGCAGGCATATGCAAAAGTACTTCACAGTAGCCATTGATGGCAAGCAACAATTAGTCAAGTACAAGAGGAGCGGAGGGAGTAGTGGGGATACACTATTTTTTGTGGAAACTAATATACCTGCGTTGCCGAAATTCCAGTTCTCTATCCGTGATGGTAAAGCCAGTTACGATACCATAAATGAGGAACTAAATATCACTACAGCAGAAATAATAAGCAATATCAAGCTCAATGAATCGAAGAAATAACAACCTACTATTGCCCATTTTAAAATTACTTATTCCCCTTCTATGCTAAATGTAGAAATACGGTATTGCGCTGATAACTGGCGTAAGTTTTTAAACCTATATGAGGGCAAGTACCTGCTGGTAAACGGCAAAAGGCTTGTTGGCACTTTTGATACCCATGCCATTGCTTATGAAGAAGCAAGGAAACAATTTAAAGTAGGTACATTTTTAATTGAGCATTGCGTAAGGCAGGCACACACCTGAGCTCATTACCGTTTTTTTGTAAAATAATCAGGCGGGGTATTATTGAATACCAATTAATATCGTGCTGCGGCAAAATGCAGAACATCTATGAAATATTACAGGCTAAAGGTAAAAGAAGGTAAAATTATAGGCTGCGTTAATGCTATCCATATTAACAAGAATAGTGAATCACACCCTGAATTAGGCTTGTTCTGCCTTCGTAATAAAAACAGCCATATTATATCCATTGTTTGCGAAGCTAACTGCAAATCCTGGGCATACAGAATGGCA
>CANBTK010000563.1 GCA_947372365.1 Flavipsychrobacter stenotrophus
GCTGTGCCGCAGCTATTGGTTACTGTATAAGATATAGTTGTTGTGCCTGCTGATAGTGCGGTTACATTGCCCGTTGCACTTACAGAAGCCACCGATGGGCTGCTGCTGCTCCAGGTGCCGCCTGCCGCCGCATCAGTTAAAGTTGATGCAGCCCCTGCACATAGCGCAGATACCCCGGAAATAGTACCAGCAACTGGTGAAGCAATAACTGTTATTGCGCTTGTAGCTACTGCTGTGCCACAGCTATTGGTTACGGTATAAGAAATGAACGCTGTACCTGCGTTAACCCCGGTAACGATGCCTGTAGTACTTACCGATGCAACTGTAGCATTGCTGGTAGCCCATACGCCGCCAGTAACAGTATCGGTGAATGTGGTAGTTGCACCAGTACATACTGTTGATGCACCTGTAATTGCACCTGCCGAAACACCTGTAGTAACTGATACCGCCAGTGTAGCGCTTACAGCACCGCAGCTATTGGTAACTGTGTAAGAAATAACGGCACTGCCTAATGACCTGCCCGTTACAATGCCCGAAGTACTAACCGTAGCTACAGCCGGATTGCTGCTGCTCCAGATACCACCTGCAACAGCATCGGACAACGTAGCTGTGCTACCCGGGCAAAGCGAACTTAAGCCCGAGATAGCGCCAGCGGACGCAGGAGGCGCATTAACCGTAATTGCGGCTGTTGCCATGCCTGAGCCGCACGAACCCGTTACCGAATAAGTAACAGTAGCGCTGCCAGCTGATACTCCGGTTACAATGCCCGCTGCACTTACAGTAGCTATAGTAATATCGCTACTGGCCCAGCTACCGCCGCTAGTGGCATCGCTCAGTGTTATTGATGCCCCGGCACAAACTACCGAAGGCCCGGCAATTGCCGCCACCGTAATGCCACCGCTCACTGTAACCGTAGTAGTGGCGCTGGTTGCACCGCAACTGCCTGTAATAGTATAAGATATTGTAGCTGTGCCTACTGCCACGCCTGTAACTATACCAGTAGTATCAACGGTTGCAATTGTTGCATCGCTGCTACCCCATGTGCCACCCGCAACTGCATCGGCAAGGGAAGTGGTGCCGCCACCTGCGCATAGCGTAGTGGTGCCTGTTATAGTACCAGCCGAAGGCGGTGTGCCTACGCTTACTGTAGCTGTTGCGCGCCTTGTGCCACAGCTATTGGTAACCGTGTAAGATATAGTTGCAGTACCTGCTGCCACTCCCGTAACAACACCAGCCGCACTAATAGTAGCTATTGCTGTATTGCTGCTGCTCCATGCCCCACCTGCTGCTGCATCGGTTAAAGTAATGGATGAGCCAGCACACACTGTGCCTGCCCCGGTAATAGTGCCTGCCGATGGCAATGCATTTACCGTTAGCGAAGCGGTGGCAATACCCATTCCACAAGCTGTAACAACTACATAAGAAATAGTAACCGTACCGCCCGAAATACCCGTTGCCACACCTGTTGTGCTGATGGCCGCAATGGTGGTATTGCTGCTGCGCCATGCGCCACCCATAGTAGCATCGGCCAATGTAACCGACGCGCCCTGGCATACTGTGCCCGGGCCGGTAATAGTACCTGCCGATGGCGTGGTATTTACCGTTATTGTAGTGGTAATATTGGCTGTGCCACATGCATTGGTGAGGGTGTATGTTATTATTGCTGTGCCATTGGTTACACCTGTTACAATGCCCGATGTATTAACTGTTGCTACAGACGGGCTGCCACTGCTCCACGAGCCGCCGCTAAGCGATGCCGATAAAGCCGTTGTGGCGCCTGCACATATTGTTGCAGTGCCGGTTACAACCGCCGAAGAAGGCGAAGGCGTTACTGTTATTATTTTAGTTGTGATTGCTGTACCGCAACTGTTGGTTACTGTATAAGAAATAGTATCTGTGCCGCCTGCTGCCGCTACGCCTGTTACCAGGCCCGTAGCATTAACAGTTGCGATAGCCGCATTGCTGGTTGCCCAGGTACCGCCTGCCACCGCATCGGTAAGGCTTATTGTTGCACCAGGGCAAACTGTTGCCGGGCCGGCGATTGTGCCTGCAGATGGTGCAGGGTTTACCGTTATTGCAGCAGTGGTAAATGCCGTGCCGCAACTGGTAACTACGGTATAGGTAATGGTAGCCGAACCAGCCGATACGCCTGTTACAACGCCCGTTGTGCTGATGGTTGCTATTGATGTATTGCTGCTGGCCCATGTACCGCCGCTAATGCCATCGGTAAACGTAGTACCCACGCCTGTGCAAACTGTCGATGCGCCCGATATGGTGCCTGCGGTAGCGCCCGTAGTTACAACAAACGAAGTAGTAACCCTTGTAATGCCGCAGCTATTGGTAACGGAATATGTTATTGTTACTGTGCCCACAGCTACGCCCCTTACTACGCCTGCTGCATTTACTGAAGCTATTGCAGTATTGCTGCTGCTCCAGGTGCCGCCGCTTGTAGCATCAGCAAGGGTTGATGTATAGCCAGCACATACTGTTGCAGCCCCGGTAATGGCGGCTACAACAGGCAATGGATTTATAGTTTGGGTTTTCGTGGCTACAGCCGTGCCGCAGCCGGTAGTTACGGAGTAGCTAATTGTAGCAGTGCCCGATGACACGCCATAAACAAGGCCTGTTGTACTCACTGTAGCTATAGACACATTGCTACTTGTCCACGTACCACCTGTTACGGCATCGGTAAGCGTATTTGTTGCACCCTGGCAGAAAGTAGTTACGCCAGATATAGTGCCAGCCGATGGCCCCGCATTAACTACCATTGCTGAAGTTGATGTTGCCGAGCCGCAACTGGAAGTAACGGTATAGCTAATAATAGCGCTGCCAGTGGCAACGCCGGTAACCACCCCGGTAGTGCTTACCGTAGCGATAGTTGTGTTGCTGCTGGCCCATGTACCGCCGGATATAGCATCAGCCAGGGTTGTTGCCGCACCTACGCACACTGTAGTTGCCCCGGTTATCGTACCGCCGGTTGGCGATGAGGTTACCGTCACGACCGCCGTAGCATAAGTTGTGCCGCAGCTATTGGTAACACCGTAAGATATGGTTGCACTGCCAAGCGAAACACCAGTTACAAGCCCTGTTGCATCAACCGATGCTACAGATACATTGCTCGTGCTCCACGTACCGCCGGTTACCGCATCGGTAAGTGCCGATGTTGTGCCGGGGCAAACTGTAGTAGTGCCTGAAATTGTGCCAGCACCCGGCAGCGGGTTTACAGTAATAGAAGAAGTAGCCGAGGCTGAGCCACAGCTATTTGTTACTGTATAAGAGATAAGTGCACTGCCCCCCGAAACCCCGGTTACCACGCCTGCTGCGTTGACACTGGCTATCGCTGCATTGCTGGTACTCCAGCTGCCGCCACCAGCAGCATCTGCCAGCGCGATAGTTGCGCCCTGGCATACCGAAGTTGCCCCGGTTATGCTACCCGCATTAGGCAGCGGGTTTACCGTTATTGCCCTGTAAGTGCTGGCTGTGCCGCAACTACCCGTAACTGTATAAGTTATATTAGCTGTGCCGCCTGTTACGCCTGTAACAAGGCCTGTAGCCGCATTAA
>CANBTK010000564.1 GCA_947372365.1 Flavipsychrobacter stenotrophus
TGCATCGGTTGATACTATGTCTACTGCAGTAGCAAGCGCCACACCAACTACTATTTGCACTGGCGGCACATCCATGCTAGGCAGCAGCCCTGTACCATCATCATTTGCTGTTATGTCAGTACCTTACTCATTGGTTGCATTTACACCAACGGGTACGCTCACCAGTGCTTCTGGCTGGTCGGCCGATAATGATGATGGCGGCATTAATGTTGCTATTCCATTCACTTTCAATTTCTATGGTACTAACTATACGACAGTAAATGTTTCAGCTAATGGCTATGTGAATTTCGGCACATTAATTACCAGCGGCAACTACACTGCGGCAACGCTCCCGTCAGCCGCAAGCGGCGTACCGCGCAATATGATTACTCCTTTCTGGCACGACACAAAAGTGACCAGCGGCTCAGTAACTTATGGTTCTACAGGCGTAGCGCCTAACCGCAAATTTATTATCAGTTATAATGCTATTGTTGACGGTGGCAGTTCGCAAACGAACTCTGCCCAGGTTATACTCTACGAAACATCGAACAACGTGGATATAATGCTCACGAGGACTTCAACTGCCTACAGCCAGGTATGTGGCATGCAAAACAGTACCGGCACATCAGCACTCACAGCCCCGGGGAAAAACAACACCACATGGGCCGTTACCGGAGTTGGTGAAGGGTGGCGCTTTTCGACACCTTCATACAACTATACCTGGTCGCCTGCTACTGCTTTGAGTACAACAACTTCAAGCAGCCCAATATCGAGCGGACTATCTTCAACACAGGCATACACTGTAACCGCAGTTGACGCGTACAGTGGCTGCACAACAGCATCTACTGCCAATACTACCGTAACTGTAGTAGCCCAGCCCGGCGTATCTCTTGTTGCCACACCTTCTGCACTATGTACAGGAGGCGACCTTAACCTCACTGCAACCCCATCGGGCGGCACAGGCATTGCAACTTATACATGGAGCGGGCCGGGGCTTTCTGCAACAACTGGCAGCACGCCAACGCCATCAGTATTCCACCCTACAGTAGGGGCAACTGCATCCGGCGCATACACAGTAAGCCTCGCATATTCGGGCTCTGGTTGTAACACAGCTACCGGCACATCCAGTTCTGTAACTGTTGCCACGCAGCCTGTTGTAACCGTATCGCCTTCAGGTACTACATTGTGCTATGGCGATACCCTTGTGCTCACTGAAAGCCTGACATCAGGTGGCGCAGGAACGCCAACTTATACATGGAGCGGCCCGGGCATTTCTACTACTACCGGCGCTTCTTCTACATCGCCTACTTTCAGCCCTACAGTATCTACCGGGGCATACAGTGTATCGGTAGCTTACAGTGGCTCAGGCTGCAATACCGCAACCAATACAACATCGGCTGTAACCGTAAATGCATTACCGGGCGTAACACCTGGTGCAACGCCTAGCATATGCCAGGGTGTTACATCTGTTAACATCGCTTATTCGTCGCCTGTGGGCAGCCCTACCAACTACAGCATTACGTGGGATGCCACTGCATTATCAGCAGGCTTCAGCAACGTAGCGGGTGGCACGCTTTCCGGCGGGTTTATTCCCGTTACAGTTCCCGGTGCAGCACCTGCTGCTACCTACAATGCTACGCTTACTGTAACCAATGGTATTTGCACCAGCACAAGCTATACTGTGCATGTTGACCTTGTTGCCTACCCTACTGCTGCTATCACATCAGCAGTGGTGCCATGCAGCGGCTACTCCACCAATGTTGTAGTTACAGGCACATCAGGCGCTACCATTTATTACAGCGTTGACAGTGGTTCTTCTTCGTTAGCTACGCTTACAGGCGGCACCTACAATATTGTCACCGGCGCTATAACCGCTATGCATTCGTACCAGGTTATAAGCGTGCAGAATGCAGTTTGTACTACCGCAATTGACACTAACATTTACATTACCCCAACACCTATGCAATGGGTAGGCGGCACATCGGGCCACGAATCGGACTGGAACACCGCAGCCAACTGGACATGTGGTTTTGTACCGGGCGCATCAGACGTTGCCACTATACCTTTCGGCACCACGTATTCGCCTGCAATTGCGGCATCTGACAGTGGCTTTATTGGCAACCTTACCCTCGCCAGCGGCGCAGTAGTAACACTTAATTCCGGCGCAGTGCTGAATGTAAAGGGCAACATGGCCAATAACGGCAGCATAGCGGGCACGGGCACTTTGCGCATGAACAATACATCAGCGCAAACAATCACTGGCACCGGCTCTGTAAACAACTTCGAGCTGAATAACTCATTTGGCGCGTCAATAGGTACATCGTCAATGCTTACCGTAAACAACCTGCTTACTATTACTTCCGGTACGCTTACTACCAATGACAGCCTTACCCTTAATTCTACAGTTTCTGAGAATGCACGGATAGGTGTTATCCCTCCTTCGGGCGCAGCTATATCAGGCAACGTTAAGGTAAAGCAATATGTACAGGGCGGCTACCGCAGGTTCCGTTTTGTAAGCCATCCTTTCAGCAACTATATACCGCTGAGCCAGATAGGCAACTACATTGACGTTACTGGCTTAAATGGATCTAGCAATGGCTTTACAACCACAGCATCTAATGCGCCATCGGCATTCAGGTATGACCCGCTTACCGGCAACTCATCTTTGCCTTACGACATAGGTTGGAGACCATTTACCAGCGCTACAACAGCTGCCGATTCTAACAGGCTGCACAAGCACCAGGGCATCCGCCTGTTCTTCAGGGGCGCTAAAGGCGAAGGCCTGGGCTATCTCCCTTACACGCCTTCGGCTGTTACATTTGCTATGACCGGCACTGTAAACCAGGGTGCGCAGACAGTAGTACTTTCTAAAGGTGCAGGCTCATTCCAGGATTATAACATGGTGGGCAACCCCTACGCATCGCCGGTTGATATTGGCACAGTGCTTCATAATGCACTGGTGTCAGGCAACATTGTAGGCCCTGTGTTCTATGTATGGAACCCATCGCTGGGCGCTGCTGGGCAGTTCCAGGCAATAGGCGTAAACACCACCTCTGCTACCCCTTATTACATACAAGCCAATTGTGCCTTCCAGGTGCGCGCTGCACATAACGGGGACACGCTGAATTTTGCAGAAAGCAATAAGAATGCGTCTCCATCATCCATACTGTTCAGGGCTATGCCGGGCAATATATCGCTGGGTATTTACGATGCTAACTACCACCCATGGGACATGGTTTACCTGCACTTCGATAATGAAGCTACGGTGAACGAAGACAAAAACCTGGATGGCGGCAAGCCAAGCGGCGCTGACTTTAATTTCTACGCCATATCAGGCGACAAGCACAGGCTGTTGCTGGATGCCCGCCCATTTGAAAAAGGCAATGCCATACCGCTGGGCATAAGCAGCGGCTATGCGCAGGACTTTATTATTAAAGCCGAAGGCATGGCTGTACCAGAAGGCGGCCAATTGTACCTGCACGACAAACTGTTGCAGCAATATGTACTGTTGCAGCAGGGTACCGAATACAGGTTCTCTATTACCGAAGACAAAGCCACCCAGGGCGATGAAAGGTTTGAGCTGAGCATGGCACCACAGTCCGTTTTACTGCAAAACAACAAAGGGCTGCGCGTAACTATGTCGCCAAACCCGGCTACTGACGATGTAACTATTTCATTCTCTAACGGCCAAAAGAACAACGTACAGGTTAGGGTACTTGACCTGTCGGGCGTAAGCGTTTATGAACAGGCACTCGGTGAAAAACTGAATGGCAGCACTAAGGTTGCATTGAGCAGCTTCGCGGCTGGCGTTTACATTGTAGAAGTAACTTCAGGCAGCGAAAAAGTTGTTCAGCGCCTGGTTAAGGAATAGTTGTTTCTTTAGTGTGTTAAATAAAACAGGGCGCTATTTTTATGGCGCCCTATTTTATTTATAATATGCCATAGCCATGGCCAGCGGCAATATTGAATCCCGTATATTTGCATTCATTTTTATTCCTTAATATGTACAATATGTTCAAGGCAGCCAGGCCGGTAACAGGTTTTTTGGCGGCTGTTTTACTAGCTTTAACCCTGCTTAGCTCCTGCGAAAAAGAGGTGCATATTACGCTGGCATCTACCCCGCCCCAACTGGTGGTGCAGGGCGTTATAGAAAATAACCAGCCGCCTTATGTGCTGCTTACCACCACTATTGGCTTCTTTTCAAATGTGGATTTAAGTACCGTGCAAAACATATTTGTGCACAATGCCGTGGTTAAAGTATCTGATGGCACTAA
>CANBTK010000565.1 GCA_947372365.1 Flavipsychrobacter stenotrophus
CAGCGTGAATTTTTTGCATTCTTATTAGTTTAGTAACCCAAAAGTAGTTTAAAAAGTCGTAAGTCGTAAGTCGTAAGTCGTAAGCTGTTTTATAGTAGAAAGTCGTAAGTCTTTAGTATAAAGTCGAAAGCTGTATTTAGTATAAAGTAGCAAGTAGAAAGTCAAAAGCTGGTTTTATTGCTGATATCGCATACTTTTCTCCCAGGCCGGGTCATTGTCAAATTGCCGAATTGTCAAATTGGCAAATTTTCATTGAGCCATTACACAATTGAGCCATTAACTACACTGACATACCGCCACATATACTTAAAACCTGCCCGGTGATGTAAGTGCTCATATCGCTGGCAAGGAAGAGGGCCGCATTGGCAACGTCTTCTGTTTTACCAAAGCGGCCAAGGGGTATTTTTTCAAACCACTTTTCAGCGCCGCCATCCTGTAGGTAGTGCGTCATGTCGGTTTCAATAAAGCCCGGGGCTATGGCATTGCACCTTATGTTGCGGCTGCCTATTTCCTGTGCTATGCTCTTGGTAAAGCCTATTATGCCCGCTTTAGATGCGGCATACGCGCTCTGCCCGCCATTACCCCTTACACCTACAACCGAACTCATGTTGATGATGCTGCCTGAGCGGCTTTTCATCATTGGCTTTATTACCTGCCTGGTTAGGTTGTAAACGCTTTTCAGGTTAGCCTGCATCACATCGTCCCACTGTTCCGGCGTAAGGCGCAGCAACAGGTTGTCTTTGCTGATGCCTGCATTGTTAACGCAAACATCTATAGAGCCAAATTCCTTCAGGATATCGGCCGCCAGTTGTTCTGTAGCTTTATAGTCGCCTGCATCGCATTTGTAGCCTTTGGCCTTAACGCCCAAAGACTCAAGGCGCACTTCCAGCGCTTTGGCTTTCTCGTCAGATGAAAGGTAGGTGAAAGCGATAGCCGCGCCCTGCTCAGCAAATTTTACCGCAATAGCCTCGCCAATGCCCCTGCTGGCGCCGGTAATTAATGCAACTTTATTTTCAAGCAATTTCATTATTTCACAATTTGGCGGCTAAAGTAGGGACAATTAGTGAATTGGGCAATTAGGAGGTGAGGCAATAGGGCAAACGAATTAAAATTGGCGTCATGCAAGGTTGTCTGAACTATGATTTTAGCATGATTTTCTTGATGGGCTATGATGGCGTTACGTGGGGATGCTTGGGTGGTATTCACAGCACACAATCACCCAAATCAAACGAACCACCTTAAAATCACAGTCTAGACAATTTACAGGTATTCAAGCCTTAAAGTATTTTATAAAAATTTAGTTTGTGACGGGAGGGGAGCATCGGCAGCCATGTAGAAAATATTAAGGCGCATATATACCGCTATAGTACATGTGCGCCTTAAGTGTATTGGAAATACCTGGGTGTAGTGCGATGCTGCGCTTATTGTTTCACCAGTTTTTCTACCAATACCCTGTTGCCGTTTTCGTCAAATAAAGTAACAATGTATAAGCCGTTAGGCAGTGCGCTGATATCAACCTGTTTTGATGCCCTTGCCTCTATTAACGCCCTGCCATCCATGCTGCTGATAGCTACATTTAATGTTTCGGGATAGTCAATATTAAATGTTCCCGTAGCAGGGTTAGGGAATATGCGCGGTGCAGCCTGCTCACCAATCATGCTTATGCCCAAAGAATATAAATGATAGGAACTGGTAGCCGAGTGGCAGCCATTGCTGTCAGTAACGGCGACTGAATAATTCCCGGTATCGGCAACGTGTACCCTGTAGGTTGTGGCCCCTGTTATAATTATGCCATTGCGGTACCATTGGTAGCTTGCATAAGTAATGCTGGTCCTTACATAACCACCTACGTAGCTGATAGGTGGGGTTACCTGCGGGAAGACAGTAACGGTTACTGCATTGGTAAACCCTGCGCAGCCGCCGCCAATATTTACAAAGCAGGTATAGGTGCCACCCTGTGTAGCATTGTAGGTGTTTGCAGTAGCGCCGGCTATATTAGCGCTGTTGCGCTTCCATTGGTAGGTAGTTGCTGTGGCTGATGAACCTGTGCTTAACGTGAGGGTTACCGTGCCGCCTGAACAGAAAGAAAGCGGGCCGGAATAAGTTGTTGTTGGGATATGGACAACGGATACTGGAACGGCAGCACCCGCAGAGCTGGTAGTGCAGCCTGCGGCACTGGTAACCCTTACATAGTAATAGCCGGTAACCGATACTGTTATTGCCGATGTGGTTGCGCCACTAATGGGGGTAGCGGTGGCTGCGGTAGCGCCCATATACCATTGGTAGGTGTTGCCACTGGCTGCAACCGTGCTAAGCGTAACACTGCCACCGGCACAAAATGTAACAGGGCCAGATGCGGTAATAGCAGAAACTGGCGCGGGGTTTACTGTAACATGGAAAAGCCCGGAAGCCGTTGTGTCTGCACAGCCAAAGCCATTGCTTACAATAAGCCTGTAGTTATGTACGCCGGGCACCCTTGTAGTGTAGGTAGTATTGGTAGCCCCGGTGATAGCGGTAGCGCCATCTACCCACTGGTAGGCGTAGCCTGTGCCTGTGGCTGCGGTAAGCACCAGGCTATCAAAAGAACAGAATGTGAGCAGCCCTGATGCCGTTACCGAAGCGGAGGGTGCAGGGTTAACGGTAATACTAACAACCGCAGATGTATCCTTGCAGCCTGTTGGTGCGGTAACTTCCACTTCATAGCTGCCTGTTGCTGGCGCTACGTAAAAAAATGATGTTGCGCCTGCTACTACGCTGCCTGCGTTAAACCACTTGTAAGTATAGCCTGAGCCTGATGCGCCTATAAGCGTTACGGTATTGGGTGAGCAAACGGTAGTAGCGCCGGCAGCCGCTATGGTTGCTGTTGGCGCTGCCAGCACGGTTACTATAGTAGCGGCGCTGCCCGTGCAGCCTGCCCTGTTGCTAACCAGTACTGAGTAATTGGTTGTTGTTGCCGGGGTTACGGTAAGGGTATTGTTGGTAGCGCCTGTTATGGCAGTTGAGCCGTTGTACCATTGGTATGTTGTGCCTGTGCCCGAAGTTTCAGACAAGGTAATACTGCCACCCATACAAAATGTTGTTGTGCCTGAAGCCGTTATAGCCGGGGTAACAGCCGGGTTTATGGTAACCGTTGCAGATGTGTTTGCCTGGCAAACACCGGGCCCATAGCCTGTAACAGAGTAGGTGATGGTGGCAGCAGGGCTTGCGGTAACAGTAGCCCCGGTAGTAGCGGAAAGCGCAGTAGATGGCGACCATAAATAGGTAGCGCTACTGCCTGCGCCCGCTGCTGTAAGCGCAACGCTGCCAGTGCCGCAAAGGGAGGGCGAAGGAGGCGTAACCGAGAGGGTAGGGGTGGTGCAGCTTGCAGTCAGGTAATAGTCGTTAGCCTGGCCCCACCTTGCACCGCAAGGAGGGTTTATGGTACTCAGTGCGCCGCCGCTTGATGGCGGCTCGCCCAGGAATACCCTCATGTGCAGGTTGGTATTGGCAACAATGCCAATAAGCGGAATAGTAAAGCTGCA
>CANBTK010000566.1 GCA_947372365.1 Flavipsychrobacter stenotrophus
CCGCGATGAATTCGATAACGTAATGGAGAGCATGGATGCCTTACTGCGCCATGGCATAGAGGTAAAAGTGAATGCAGTGGTAATGGAAGGCAAAAACATCCAGGACATCTTGCCGTTGGTTGCACTCACTAAAGAATTGCCTGTAAGCGTGCGGTTCATAGAAGAAATGCCTTTCAATGGCGGCGAAACACATAACCCCGTTTTGAACTGGGACTATGTAAGGATTTTAGAAGAAATAAAGTCGCAATACACTGATATACAAAAAATTGCAGACCCAGCTTACTCTACCTCTTATAACTATAAAATACCCGGGCACAAGGGCGATGTGGGCATTATAGCCGCCTATACCCGCTCGTTTTGCGGCACCTGCAACCGTATAAGGCTCACCCCACAGGGAGTGCTCAAAACCTGCCTTTATGATGGCGGGGTTGATAACATAAGGGATATTATGCGCTATGGCGCAACCAATGAACAACTACAGGCTGCATTGCTATATGCCATAAGCCACCGCGCCAAAGATGGCCATGAAGCTGAACAAAAGCGTATTGCAGGCGGGGTACATGAGTCAATGGCAACTATAGGTGGCTAGGCCTGTAAAAAGCAAAAGGCAGGTGCCGAAGCACCCGCCCTTCACCTCTCTTGTTGTATTGCCTCTTACTTCACCACAACTTCTTTAGCTACTACCCTTCCTTCGTTCACTACCTTAATAAAGTAGGAACCTACAGAAAGGCGGCTTAAATCAATATTGAATTTTTCTGCGACAGTATTACTTGTAAACGCCACTTTCCCGGCCATATCAGTCACTACTATCTCACTATTGCCCATTGCGCCGTTCAGGCTTACTGTTGCCAGCCCGGATGTTGGGTTAGGGTAAATATCAACAGTAAATAAGCCATCTCCGCTGGTAGTTTCCGGGGCGAAACCGCGGCTGGCAGTTATGGTTATAAACCTTGTGGCCACTGCTGTGCCGCAAGTGTTGGTGACTGCATACTTAATGGTGTCGGTGCCTACTGCCAGTGCATAAACCCTGCCGCCGGTGTTTACTGTAGCGATTGAGGTAAATGAGCTACTCCAGGCCCCACCAGTTACTGATGCTGTAAGTATAGCTGTTGTGCCCCTCACTATGCTGGACACGCCTGAAATAACACCAGCAACAGGCAGGGGTTTAACTGTAAATGGCTTGATAACGCTGCGGGAAATACCGCATGAGTTGGTGAATGTATAGATAACAGTATCTGTACCCGCCGTAATGCCAGTAACAAGCCCGGTGGCTGAAATAGATGCCAGCGCAACATTGGTTAATGACCATATACCGCCCGCAAGTGTATTAGACATGGCAACGGTTGCCCCGCCTTCGCAAACACTTGGCAGGCCGCCAATAGCGCCTGGAACAGTTGGTGCGCCTAAAACCGAGATGGATTTAAGTGCGCTGCTGGAGAAACACCCATTGCTCACCGTGTAGGTAATAATTGCGCTGCCAGTAGCAACCCCGGTTACAACGCCTGCGACCGATACCGTTGCTATAGCCGCATTGCTGCTGCCCCATGAGCCACCAGTTACCGTTGTGGCAATAGTAGCACTGGATGCAGGGCAAATGCTCGCTGCACCGCTTAATGCGCCAGCTGAAGGTGTACCCAAAATAGCTATCGTAGCCCTTGACTGCGACCGGCAGCCAAATGAGTTATAAGGGCCATTGTAGTAAATAGTTGTAGATGACCCGCCCCTGCCAGTTATGATACCGGTAGTGCTGCCGATAGTTGCATTAGCGTCAGTTACGCCCCACAAGCCACCAGATGGAGTAGCCGTTACCGTAGCTGTGCCACCAAGGCATACGCTTGTTGCGCCTGCAATAACAGGTAATGCCGGGCTTGGGTTAACAGTAACATAAATGGTAGTCATCGCTGAATCATGCCCATCGCTTACCCTGACAGAGAATGTATCCCTGCCTGAAAACCCGGTTGCAGGCGTGTAGTTATATGCCGTAGGCGACACTGTACCACCTGTTGTAGTTGTTGTGTAAGATGCGGTAGCCGTGCCGTTGTGAGGCCCGCTTACAAGGCTAAACACCAGCGTTTGGGCAATGTCAGCATCGGTTACCGATAGCATGTCATTCACATTCCTGGTGCCCGTGTTATCGCAAATACCTACCGACTGGCTGGCACCATATACGAAAACAGGCGGGTGGTTTGATGCCGTGCAATTAACCGAAGCTGTTGAATATGCAGAGCCGCAGCTATTGGTTACGGTATAAGTTATAGTTGCAGTGCCAGTATTCACAGAAGTAACGACACCAGTAGTGCTAACGGTAAGGATTGCCGTATTGCTGCTGGCCCAGCTACCACCGGAAGTGGTATTGTGCAGTGCAGTTGTGCCGCCAATGCCCGTGATAGTAGTTGTGCCTGTGATGGCAGCTGGTGTAGCAGGTGCGGCATTAACAGTAACCAGTTTAGTAGCAACACTTGTGCCGCAGCTATTGGAAGCCGTATACGATATAGTAGCAGAGCCAGAAGAAAGCCCTGTAACCGTGCCCGTTGATGATACAGTTGCAATGCCTGTAGATGAACTTACCCAGCTACCACCGCTGCCGCTGGCAGTAAGCGTAATAGAAGCAGCAACACATACTGATGCAGGGCCGCTGATTGTTCCGGCAACTGGTAACGGATTAACAGTTACTGGCTGTGTAGCCACATCCGTACCGCAACCATTGGTAACGGAATAAGAAATAGTTGCAGAACCTGCCGCAACACCTGTTACAATGCCAGCAGCGGAAACTGTAGCGGTACCAGCTGATGAACTAGACCATGTGCCACCTGTACCAGTTGTAGATAAAGTTGTTGTTGCTGATTCACATACTGAAGTCGCACCAGTTATTGTGCCTGCTGTAGGCAGGACAGTAACTGAGATAGAACGTGTAGCCACATCGGTACCGCAACCGTTGGTAACGGAATAAGATATAGTAGCAGAACCAGCAGCAACACCTGTTACAACGCCAGCAGTTGAAACTGTAGCTGTGCCAGTTGAAGAACTAGACCATGTGCCGCCTGTACCTGTTGTGGTTAATGTTGTAGTTGCTGATTCGCATACTGATGTTGCGCCGCTAATAGTACCTGCTGTAGGCAGTGCATTAACTGAAATAGAATGTGTAGCCACATCCGTACCGCAACCGTTGGTAACGGAATAAGAAATAGTTGCAGAACCTGCCGCAACACCTGTTACAACGCCAGCAGCGGAAACTGTAGCGGTACCAGCTGATGAACTAGACCATGTGCCGCCTGTGCCAGTTGTGGTTAAAGTTGTTGTTGCTGATTCACAAACTGAAGTCGCACCGGTTATTGTGCCAGCTGTAGGTAGTGCATTAACAGATATCGAACGTGTTGCCACATCGGTACCGCAGCCATTGGTAACAGAATAAGATATAGTAGCTGTGCCCGCCGAAACACCTGTAACAACACCAGCGGTTGAAACTGTAGCTGTGCCAGTAGAAGAACTAGACCATGTACCGCCAGTGCCCGTTGTAGATAAAGTTGTAGTTGCTGATTCGCATACAGAGGTAGCGCCGCTAATAGTGCCTGCTGTAGGCAGTGCATTAACTGAAATAGAACGTGTAGCCACATCTGTACCACACCCATTGGTAACAGAATAAGATATAGTAGCAGAACCTGCGGCAACACCTGTTACAACGCCACCTGTAGAAACTGTAGCCGTGCCGGTTGCTGAACTAGACCATGTACCGCCTGTACCTGTAGTGGTTAATGTTGTAGTTGCTGATTCACATACAGATGTAGCACCGCTAATAGTACCTGCTGTGGGCAATGCATTAACTGATATAGAACGTGTAGCCACATCTGTACCGCAACCATTGGTAACGGAATAAGAGATAGTAGCAGAACCTGCCGAAACACCTGTTACAACGCCAGCAGTTGAAACTGTAGCTGTGCCAGTTGCAGAACTAGACCATGTGCCGCCAGCGGCAGCATCAGAAAGAGTAACAGAACTGCCTGTACAAACCGAGCCAGGCCCCGTAATAGAAGGTACAGATGGCAATGGGCTAACAGTCATAGCATTGGTTGCGCTGGCAGAACCGCAGCTGTTAGTTACTGTATAAGAAATTGTGGCGCTGCCGCCAGCAATGCCTGTAACCACACCTGCTGTAGTTACGGAAGCCACCGTAACGTCACTGCTGGACCATGTACCGCCGCTAACGCCGTCGGTTAAAGTAGTAGATGACCCCTCGCAAACTGAGGTAGCACCGGTTATGGTACCCGCGGCAGGCAATGGGTTAACTGTAACTGATTGTGTTGCCGTGGCTGTACCGCAGCCATTTACTACAGTATAGGTAATAGTTGTAGTACCCGCCGAAATACCAAAAACAACGCCACCCGTGCTTACGGATGCCACAGAAGCAGAAGATGAAGCCCAAGTACCGCCACCTGAGCCACTGCTGGTTAGGGTTATACTAGCCGATTCGCACACCGAGGCAGGCCCTGATACCGAACCCGCATTTGGCAGTGCATTAACCGTCATCGCCTTAGTGCGCGATGTTGCGCCGCAGGTATTTGTAACAGTGTAAGTAATGGTAGCCGACCCGGTAGCCACGCCTGTTACTACGCCGGTACCAGCGTTAATGGAGGCAATAGACGCATTTGAAGTTGTCCAGGTACCACCAGCAGTAGTATCGGTAAGCGTGGTAGAAGCGGCAACGCAAACTGAGCTTGCGCCGCTTATTGCACCTACAGATGGTACGCCCAACCCGCTAACAGTAGCTGTTGCCGTATTGCTACCGCATGCATTCGTAACAGTATAGGAAATAGTTGCAGAACCAGCAGCCAAGGCCATAACAGTTCCGGTTGATGATACCGTAGCAATGCCGGTTGCGCCGCTGGCCCAGGTGCCGCCTGTGCTGCCGCTGCTTGTAAGCGGCCCTGTACTGCCAATGCAAATTACTGACGAGCCGGAAATAGTA
>CANBTK010000567.1 GCA_947372365.1 Flavipsychrobacter stenotrophus
TACCGGCAGTACTACTACCTACCCTGCAGGCTGGCAGGGATGGACCATTACGGGTAGCCTTACCACCAGTTACCCTACCGCCGCACCAGCAGCCGACCAGGCACTGGCTGGCGCTACAAATGCCACTAGTTCGGCATTTGTGGGTGATATGAACGGGAAAGTAGGCATGTTGTGTACAGGCTCCGCATTAAGGGCTATTGCACTGGCTATTAATACCACGTCGCTCAGTAGTATACAGGTTACTTACACTGTATCTACCCAGTCGCAGGTCTACCAGGGCAGGATAGATAAAATGGCCCTGCAATACCGCGTTGGCACATCAGGTACATTTACGACCGTAGCGGCTACCGACTATAACAATAACGTATATAGCGGCATTACATCAGCTACAACAGCAGCGTCCAATTCATCGGTTATTTCGGTAACCCTGCCTGCGGCATGTAATGGTAATGCCAACGTGCAGCTGAGGTGGGTAATGAAAGATTCGGTAGGAGCAGGCAACAGGCCAAGTTTTTCTATAACCAATGTTACTGTAGCTGCAGCATCGCAGATTACCAATTATTACAACGCAGCTGGTACCAACCTTGACAACCCAGCCAACTGGGGTACCGCAACAGACGGCAGTGGTAGCCACCCAAGCGACTTTACAACCGCTGGCCGCGTATTCAATATCCATAATTCTAATACAGGTATTTCGGCATCGACCTGGACAGTATCCGGCGCTGCCTCTAAAATAATAGTTGAAGGCACCGATTTCCCCATACCATCTGGTAAAACTGTTGCAGCCCTCGTGGATGTGAATGCTAACAGGTCGCTCACCATCCAGGCATCTACTTTCCCTACACTTAACACCCTGGACCCAACCAGTACCGTAAATTTCAATGGCCTTAGTTCAATAACAATACCATCGGTATTAACCGGTTATGGCAATATCGTTCTTGATGGTACTTCAGTAGCTAACCCTGCTGCTGCTGCCGACATCATGTTTGCAGGCAATTTCACTTTGCAGAATTCAGGTGCGGCTTTCAGCGCGGCCAACTATAACTTGTGCACACGCGGTACTTTAGACCAATACATTTCTGCTAATGGCTTTACGCTAAGCATCAGGAACCTGGACAACAACGTAACGAACAATAAAACCGGCAGCCTGCACTTAGGGCCTAATACTGCAATGACTATCGGTAACTCCATAGCCATGATGAACTTTGGCGCTGCCAACAGCTTCTCTGATAGTGCCAACACGCTCACTGTTGCCAATAACGTAACGGACAGTGGTAACACAGCAGGCTACAACCTTACCGGTACCATAGTACTGAATGCAGCTTCGGGTACGCAAAAGATACAAGGTGGAGCAAATAGCTCAGTTGTTTGCCCCGCACAGTTAAATAACCTTACTATTAACTCCTCAGGTACAGCTGGTGCAGGCATCTACCCCACAGCAGGCGGCTCTACGCTCACCATTAAGGGTAATTTTACTCTTACTGCGGTGGGCAGCGCCAATGCCACATTTAACGGTAACACCATACGCATTGGTGGCAATTTTACATTTACGCCATCTACTGCCGCTTCTTTAGTACTTACCGGAAGCACGGTGCAGTTCAATGGTACATCCACCCAAACCTATTCATCCAATATTGCTACCAACGGTACAACATTTGTAAACCTGGTAATGAACAACAGTGCAGGGCTTAATTTAAACAACCCGCTTACTGTTTCGGGTACATTAACGCTTACTTCAGGCAAAATAAGGACCGGAAGTAATAACATGGCACTTACCAGCACTACCGCTGTAGTATCTGGTGGGAGCAGCACCTCTTATGTAAATGGTTCGCTTTCGAAAGTAGTAACTGCGGCAGGCGTAACTTCCATGTTGTTTGAGGTGGGTGATACTAGTTACTCTCCTGTGCGCTTTGGCTTAAACGCGTCAGCTACAGCAGGTACCATTAAAGTAAGGTCAACTTATGGCTTACACCCGCAGATAGGCAGCTCGTCAATAAACACTGCGGCAGTAGTAAACCGCTACTGGACAGTGAACCTTACGGGCGTAACAGGCGGAGCGTTCCCTACCAACGATACCTTTAGCTATGCTACGGGCGATATTATTGGTGGCAGCAACTCAGGCTTCAGCATACGGAAGTATAATAATACAACTTCTGCATGGTCTACAGCTTCATCAACAGTTAACTTAACCACTACAGGCGGTGTGTTAATGGGCAATGCTTCAATAGCAATGGCTGAAGCATCTAATACTGTAACAATGGATTATGTTGCCGGCCAGGTTGTTGTTATCAACCCCCCAACAATATCTTCGGTAAGCCCTAACACCGGCAACCCGGGTTCAGGTGGCACTGGTACCGCAGTAACCATTACTGGTGCGAACTTTAATGCTACAGCCGGTAACAACGTAGTGTACTTTGGCGCTACTAAAGCAACAGTGTCATCTATAACCGGCACCACTATATTAAATGTAAACGTGCCATTGGGCGCTACTTATAATTCTGTTTCAGTTACGAACATTTCGGCTGGGCTGTCAGGGTATTACAAATTTCCGTTTAAGCCTACATTCAATAATGGGGCTTTCATTACCGACAGCATCAATATCCTTTCAAAAGTTGACTTCAATACCACCACTGCAACCAGCAGCCCTTTTAGCGGTGCAATTGGCGATGTTGACGGCGATGGCAAAGCTGACCTTGTTGTTAATAATGTGGATAGCTCTACTGTTTCCATCTTCCTTAACACAAGCTCCGGCGGCACTATTAGCGCAGGATCTTTCACACTGTATTCAAAAATTAACGTAAGCTCCAAGCCTAACTATGTGAAGCTTGCCGACATTGACGGCGATGGATTGCTGGATATTGTTTGTGCGCTTAATAACAGCACGAATATTGCTGTCATCAGGAACACGACTACCGCAACAGGCGCACCTGCTTTCGCTTCGGTAACTGCAGTTGCTGCTGGTGTTACAACTTCGGTTGCTGTAATTGCTGACTTTGACGGCGACGGCAAGGCTGATATAGCATTATCGCCAGGC
>CANBTK010000568.1 GCA_947372365.1 Flavipsychrobacter stenotrophus
CATGATGGCAAACGACAACCGGGCCGGTGATAGCTGCCGGGGCAGGATTAACAACTACTGTTTTCTGAACGCGGCAGCCTGTCGCTGTAATGGTATAATATATAGTGTCAGTGCCCGGCGCAATACCAGTTACTGTACCTGTACCTGCACCTAAAGCTGCAACTGTTGCCAGTGAGCTGTTAATGCTGGACCATGTAGCACCCGTTGTTGTCGAGCTGCTCAATGTGATGCCGTAGCCCGGGCAAACAGCCGATGGGCCGGTTATGTTGCCTGGCAATGGGTTAACAGTAACCGCATAAGTAACAAAGCAACCAGAGCTAACTGTGTATTTCACAACAACAGCACCTGAAGCCGAACCAGTCATCACTACACCTGTAGAAGTTACCGACGCAATAGCGCCACCTGAACTTATAGACCATGTGCCGCCTGATGTAGTAGTTGCCAGCGAATCGCGTAAGCCCACACAAACATTATGCGAACCTGTAATAGCCGCAGGCAATGGGTCAACAGTAATGCTGGTGCTGATAGAGCAGCCCGTAGCAGTTGAAGTAAATGTAATTGATGCTGTGCTGGCACTGGTAACGCCAGTAGAACCGAAAACAGTAGCAGTAGTAGTAGAGCCCGTAACGGTAGCCACGCCAGTGGCGCTGCTGGCCCATGTGCCCGGTGTTGTAGATTCAGTTAATGTAATAGAACCGCCTGCACATACCGATGTAGGGCCTCCTATTGCACCAGGTAATGGGTTAACGGTAAATGGCCTTGTAATAGTACAGCCAAAAGTATTGGAGGTGTAAGATATGGTAACGGTACCGGTAGCTGCGCTAGTGGTAATAACACCGGTGGTAGCGCCTATTGCCGCAATGGTTGCATTGCTAGAAGCCCATGTGCCACCGCCTGCGGTAGAGTTAGTTAATGTCGTAGCACCGCCCACACATACCGATGAACTACCAGAAATGCCTGAAGGGGCCGGGTTAACCGTAATATTATGAGTGGTAGAGCAGATACTGCCCAGTGTATAAGTAATGACTGCTGTACCAGAGGTGCTGCCGCCAGTTACAACTGCTGTTGAAGTACCTGAAGTAGAGGTAACAGCACCTATTGCAGCAGTGCCTGATGCACTTGTTGACCACGAACCACCACCCGGAGATGCGCTCAGGCTAACAGAAGTACCTGCACATACCGTGAAAGAACCAGATGAAGTGATAGCACCCGGAGTAGCGCCCACTGTTACTGTGCGCACCCTGTAGTTGCTGCCGCAAGCACTGGAAACAGTATAGGTAATGTTAGCAGCTCCCGCCGATACGCCATATACAATACCGGTAACCGAATCAACGGTTGCAATTGACGGGGCTGAACTGCTCCACCTGCCGCCTAACGGCGTAGAACTATACGTTGTGTTCGTGCCTGTGCATATAGTAGCACTGCCTGTAATAGCAGCAACGGTAGGTGCTGAAGGCAATACAGTATCCAGCGTAGTTACAAAACAACCGCCTGGCAACGTATATTTTATGGTATCAACACCAGCAGATACGCCTGTAACCCTGCCCGATGAAGCACCAATGGTAAGGTAGGTAGTAAAGCTGCGCGACCAGGTGCCACCCGAGTAGGCATTAAATAAAGTATCTGATGCGCCTATGCATTGGTGGGTAACACCAGTAATAGCAGAAGGCGTTTGGTTAATGGTTACTGATCGAGTTTGTGTTGAAGCCCCACATGCATTAGACAATGAATAAGAAATAACCGACGTACCACCAGCAATACCAGTAATGGTAGCCGAAAAAGTAGTTAGTGTTGTTGCCGTAGCCGCAGAAGCGTTAGAGCTAAACCAAGTACCACCAGCAGTGGTAGAAGAGAAAATAGTAGTAGCACCAGAGCATAAAGTAGTTGGTGAGCCAGTAATTGCCGCTACAGTAGGGGTAGTCGCTACAGTAACATCCCTGGTAATAGAATTGGTATCGCCCTGGCATACTACGGTATAAGTAATAGTATCAGTACCAACCATTAAAGGCGATAACACCCCCGTAGTAGCATTAATGGTAGTTGCGTGCCCGGTTGAAGACCATGTACCGCCTGTAACTGTATTTTTAAGGGTATCGGTTGTAGAACCGGTACAAACAGTAAGCGGGCCAGTGATAGTATTAACGTAAGGCAATGGGTAATTGCGTAAAATGGAGATAACATTACCACCTGCGCCAGCAAATGAACATCCGACAAGTACGTCAGGTTTTTTATCGTTGTCTACATCCCCCACTGTAACTGCGATCGGGGCGGTTCCAGTTGTATAGGGGACTCTTGTTGCAAGGGATATTGTTCCAGTTGAAGTGCTGGTATTCCTGTATATAGAAACGGTTGACCCGACTGCAGAGTTAGCAAGCACGTCAATCTTTCCATCACCATCGATGTCGGCCGACGCAACTCCGGTTGGATAACAGCCGGTTCCTATCGAATAATCGCTATGGCCAGCAAAATTCACCGTACCTGACGACGAAGTATTTCTGAAAACGCTTAAAAGCCCATCATTTGATGTAGGGTCATATGTAGAAACAAAGAGGTCCTGCTTCCCATCTCCATCAAGGTCAGCCGAAGATATGTCTGTAGAAGCATAACCTGAGGTGAATGCAAAATCAACATGTGCACTAAACCCGATAGAACCGGCAACAGTTGACGTATCACGAAAAATAGAAATCTTACTATTTGTAAAATTACATGTGGCAATGTCTTGGCGGCCATCACCGTCAAGATCGGCGGCTACCAAGCTTGCTGGGGTACTTCCGCTACCAGTATGAAATGTTTTGTACGATGCGAAAGATGTCGCTATAAATGCACCTGCCGGCACTGAAGATATTTGGTTACGCAACACACTTATAGAATCAAAGCCAGATCCCTTTGCACACAAGGCTATATCAGGGCGTCCATCAGCATCAAAATCAGCAATGACAACCTGCGAAAACGAAGGGGCAGGAGAAATGGAAGTCGCTGCCCGAACAAGGCGGCTTCCAGTGAATGCAATACTGCCTGTTGTTGAAATGTTCCTGTAAGTAACAACATTAACGCTATTATCCACTGCCACTATCAAATCTAGTTTGCCATCGCCATCCAAATCAGCAAATTTAATATTGATTGGCTTTGATGAAGGATTCAGGTTAGAGACAAATGCCATTGAAACGTTGCCTGCCCCCGAACTGGTGTTGTGAAAAATCGAAATGAGGTTGGTACCATGGTTTGCAGTAACCATATCTGCTAAAC